>JAJRWW010000151.1 GCA_024276595.1 Myxococcota bacterium | reverse complement strand
GACCACCAGGTAGCGGCCCTGCGAAAGCAGATGGGGCGCCTCGCTCGAAGCGAGGCGGCCTCCAGGCTGCAGCGTCTGGGCACGAGCTGGCTCGGGCGCCTGGACAGCGGCCTGGCGCTGCTATCGGTTGCCGAGCCGCGCCTTGGGCGACGAGTGGAGGAGATCAAGGCGTCCTTTGAAAAGGGTGCGGGCCTGCTTTTTCAGGAGCTGGAGGGGGGCACCGGCCTGCTGGGTGAGGAGCTCAAGCAGTCCACCCAACGACTGCCGGTCATTCGCCTCAGCCACATCTCTGCTCGCCCCGTCCAGCGCAGGGGCCAATGGGAGCTGCAGCTTCGCTTCTCGGGCGAGATGGGATACCCGGGGACGATGATGACCCGTTTCTCGGATGTCTCGCTGCCCAGGACTGTGCTGCCTGCGCCTCACGCTCTGCTGGAGCATCTGCTTTCGCGCGCCCCCCTGGCAACGGCAGACCTTCGGAGCGACCAGCTCGACCGCAAGGCCATGGCGATGGAGATGGCTCGTCTCCTTCGGACGGTGGACGGTCACTTCGAGCTCTCCGGTCGCCTGCCGACCTTGGGAGCTCGCCTCCCCACTCCAGACATGGGAGAGGCCGCGCTGGCGGTCAGCTTCCCCACCGGCGCCCGCGTCCGCGGCGTCATCTCCGCCTCCTCGGGCGCGGACGCCCTTCGGGTTTGGCTCAAGGACCTGGAGCTGGGAGACGAGGAGCACAGCCTTCGTGGTGAGCTCGCCCTGAAGGTTCGCCCGCGCGCTGGCGCCGTGGACACGGCGAGGCGCTGCGTGGAGGCCGTCCTCGATGGGGCCTGGCCCGGGGATGCTCTGGCCCTGGAGCTGAGCGCCAGGTTGGAGCCGGGCTCGGTGCTGGGTGCGCTGGATCTCTCCGTGGACGCCTCACAGCCACAGATGGCCGAGACCACCGGGCTGAGCCTCGAGCTGCGCGCCCTCTCACTGGAGGGGGAGCTGGCCGTGTCCACCGGCAAGGCCGAGGGTGAGTCCCTGCTCGACGGCGCGAGCATGACCTTTGCTTCCAAGGTAGACATCTCCCCTGGCAGCCACCTGGAGGACGGGGTCATGAGCGTGGCCCCCAGGCTGGCTGACGGGAGGATCTCGGGTCGAGTCACGCGCACCCAGGAGGGCGGAGCGGATCTGCGCCTGGAGGTGGACGCCGGGCTCACCCTCGTCTCAGAGACCCGGGTGCAGCCCTTCCCGGAGCTGGACATTGACGAGGGGGTGCTCGAGGGGCGGGCGGTGGCGCACCTCGTCCTGGATGGGCGGCTCCGCACTGGCCCCCTGTGCGGACCGTTGCTGCGGCTCGACGCCGGCGGATCCTCGGCAAAGCTGCACGTGGACGAAGCAGGCCTGGAGCTGGGCCCCAGGAGCCTCTCCGTGCCCCCTGGGAGCTTGGTGGAGCTGCGCCTCCCCACGGGGATCGTGTCCACGTCCGGACTGGGCGAGGGGATCATAGAGGTGGACTGGGACCTCCAGTCCCGCTCCCCGGTTCTCTCCGCGCATGGTCGGTCCGTAGAGATATTCGTTCCGGAGCTGCGAAGGAGCCGCTTCGTCGTCGCCCTGAGCCCCCTGGGTGGGGTGAGCATCTCCGGGGACATGGAGGGGGGCCTGTACGACGCGCGGTTCTGGAACGCCCTGGTCAACCCCGGCGCGGAGCTGGAACGCTGGTTGGAGATCCTGGACGACGACGAGGCCATGGACAAGGTGCTCGGAGCCCTGCGCCTGTTCACCGCGGAGGGAGCCAACCTGCTCGACCACGTTCGCGCATTCGCCAAGCGGGCGCGCCAAATCCTGGACGAGGAGTCCATCGAGCAGCCAGGGGATCTCATTCCTGCGCGCAGCATTGCCAGGGTCCTGTCTCGGTTGCTCGTGGACACCCATGCCCTGGAGGAGCGCATCTACCCCCTGGTGAAGCAGGTGACCGACGGCGAGGGGCTGGACGTGGCAGCCACCAAGCGCCTCCTGGCCGAGTCTTTGGGAGACCACGAGTACGAGTTCGAGCTGGACCGCGGCCTGCGGCTCCTGGCCAGGCTCCTGGCTCCCACCGAGCCGCTCCCACCCATGGAGGTGGAGGACGTGACTCCCCTGGTGGAGCAGGAGGAGCACAGGCGTGCGCTGGCTCACCTCCCTTCGGCGAGCGAGCTGTACTCGGTTGCGCTCTCCAAGGAGCCGCTCCCTGCGGGGTTCTCGGCCCGTGTGGCGAGGGTGGCCCCCTATCTGACCTTGGCACAGCTTGACACCCTGCTGGAGGCCAGGCGCCAGGACTGGGAGGAGCCGCACCTTTGCAAGCTGCTCACGGTGCGAGCCATAAAGGACAGGGTGCGCCAGATCGCAGAGAGCTATGGCGGGATGGCCTTCTTGCCACAAGCCTATGCCATCAGCTTTTTCATTGGAGAGGCGGTCAGGGAGCGAGAGGGCCATGGCGGAGAGCCGCCTCCTGGTGGATACGACATTGGTCACGGGTTGCTCGGCCCCCACGAGGTGGGGGTGCTGTTGCAGTCGGGCCTGGCGTCCATTTGGCAGGGTGGGCAGGTGCAGGTGAACCAGCGCCTGCTCATCGAGTACACCTTGCGTCAGCCGCCGGAGTTCCTTCGGGAGGTGCTGGTGGAGATGGCCGGCAGGAGCCCGCGGGCCTTGACGGGGGTGCTCTACGCACTGCTTCAGCTCGACCAGAGCTCCATGATCGAGCCCCTGGACATGGAGGCGCTCCTGGCGGATCGGCTGGGGGTGCCGGTGCCCAGGCTGGCAGACTACATGGCTGGAGGGCGCTGGGCGCGCGAGAGCCACGTGGAGGCCCTCTCCCGGACTGCGGAGCTCGTCCTCGCCGAAGGGGAGCCCTACCTTGCCCTGGTGGAGCATCTCCAGGTGGTCCGGCGCCCCGCCCCGCCCCAGGTGAGCGAGGTAATCGACCACCGTAAGCTCGCGGCGGCGGCCGTCCAGGCCATCGCGGAGGCCGACCGGCTGGGAGGGGAGTGCACCTTCAAGGGCAATGAGCCCGCCCGGCGCAGGCGCGCTGCCAAGGCCTACGAGGCGGCCTTTGAGGCGTGCAGGAGGCTGCGCTCAGTGGAGCCACAGGCGTTCACGCTGGACTGGTTCGAGGCCTTTTGGGCCCGCACCCACGAAGCGCTGGTGGTTCTCTCTGTGGTGAGGAACTACCAGGAGGATATAGACCAGGTGCGCCACTGGCTCGAGGTGCGGCACCAGGGAGAGCCCCCTGCCACCGAGCAGGGGCTCGTCACAGCGGTCATCGACGCGCTGTACTTTTTTGAGGATGACCGAGAGCGTCTCAAGGCCGACCCGCTGGTTCGCTGCCTGCTGGACCCGCCACCGGGCAGGTACGACTTTACCATCGTGAGCGCCATGGGGGTGATCACAGAGGGGGCCAGGGGTACGGAGCTCGTGGATGCCTACCGGCGAATGGAGGAAAAACGCGGTGTTCGCGTCATCCGCGCCGACACGCAGACCGCGCGCTCTTTGGATTTCAACGCTGCCCGCATCCTGGACGCAGTGCGGGAGGCCGCGGGCCCGTGGGGTTACATCGGCTACAGCCAGGGCTGCGCCAACGGCCTCAGGGCAGAGGCGCTGCTCTTGGGGGGCACACCCGAGCAGCAAGGTCTGGCAAAGGACCTGTGCTGTCGCAACCTGCTCTTCAGCGCGGCGAACGGCTCGGCTCACGGCACCTGCGGGGACCTGAAGTTTCTTCGGGCCATGATCGATGGAGACCGCTTCCTCAAGCACTACCAGGCGGTGTTCTCGGCAAGGGCCATCAAGGCCGCTCTGAGCAACATCGGCCTGCTGTTGGACTCCCGTCCCTTCGTGCACTCCCTGGGGGGAGTGGACTCCCTCTCCCACGCCGGGATCCGGGCGCTGGTGCGAGACGGACAGTTCAAGGAGGACGCCCCCACCTCCATCCTTCGTGGCATCGTAGAGCCCGAGACCTTGCCCGAGGCGCTGGAGATGCTCAGCAATGTGCTCTCCAGGCAGATTGAGCGCACGGACCACGACACGCAGGTGACAGTGGAGGAGGCGCAGGGGCACCCCGTCTGGGTGGTGAGCCCCCACGGTCGAGTGCTCGAGCGGTGCGACATGGGCTGCCTGGTGCAGCGAACCCACCACTGGTCCCCCCTGCTGTATGCCACCGACTTTGTGACCACCGAACGGGACCGAGCCCAGGCGATCTACGAGTTTCCCAAAGACAGGCACGTGTTTCCCTGGGTGGAGGTGAACGCGCGCTTTGGCGTCATCGGACGAAAGGACGCCTAGAGCGACGCCCAGCGCTCCGGCTGGAGTGAGCCCACGAATGATCCGCTCAGATCACTCTGGGAGGCTCAGGCCAGGGTGGATCTGATGGCAGCCCCGAAGGACCAGTTGGCCTCTGCGGTGTCCAGGCGGTCCAGGAAGTCGGGGACCGACGCGAGGCGATTTTCGGGCTTGGGGTCGGTGCAGGCGCTAATGAGGCGCTCCACAGCGCTCCCGCGCACCAGGTTCGAGCCCTGCATCCCGCCCAGCAGAAGGTCTCGCAAGAGGATCCCCAACGAGTAGATGTCTGCGCGCTCTGTCAGCGGCTCGTGTCGCACCGCCTCCGGCGCGAGGTAGCGACGTGCCTCCCCGGAGGGGAGGGCTCCCTTGCGCTTGGCCCCCGCGTGGCAGCCCACCCCGAGGTCAACGAGCTTGACCCAAGGAGCTCCGGGGTCGTCCCGGTCCACGAGGGGGCCGTTTACCACCATGACGCTGGCAGGGTCCAGCTCCGATGTCACCAACCCCAGCCGGTGAAAGGCCGCAATTCCGCGGGCGATCTCGCGGGTCAGACGCAGAGCAAAGGCGTGCTCCAGGTATGTTCGCTCCGCGAGGATCTGGTCCAGAGGGCGGCCGTCGATATTCTCCGTGACCACGTAGATGGTGCCATCGTCCTCGATGCCCACGTCGTAGACGTGCACCACGTTGGGGTGCACCACCTGGGCCAGGAAGCGCGCCTCCGCTGCCACCTGCTCCTCCCAGACCTCCTGGCGGATCGTGCCCGCCCTGATAACCTGGACAGTGACCGGGCGGCTCAGGTGCTGATGGCGCCCCACATAGACCTCCAGCGCTCCCGGCTCGGAGACTCGCTCTTCGAGCAGGTAGTTGTTCAGCAGGAAACCTGAGAGGTCGAGCTCATGTGGGGTCATGGAACGTCTCCACCCAAGCCATGAATGATGACCTGCGGGATGTTTTTGTCAATTCATCCAATGGAGCTACCTCTCCCGGGGAGGCGAGGCATTGCTGAGTATTGCGGGATCTCTGCTCTCTTTCCAGGCTGGTTTCTTTTGGCCCATGACCAAACCATGATCTCGGTCCCCCATTCTGGTCGGGCAAACAGAGCAGAAGGAGAAGCAATGGCTCTTGTCAGCGGCAATGGACGACCGACCAGGATCCTGCTCAGCGGCGTCTTCGGACCCTTCGGAGTGGACGATGAGTTCGGCCGCAAAGAGAACATCATGGAGCTGTTTCACAACCAGGTCACCCGTGGACAGGGCGTGGCATCGTTTCGTTTCTTCCACAGATCCTTTGGGCTCTACTTCCTGGCCCAAAACCTGGATGCCGACGTCACGGTGCTGGACTTCCCCTCCCGGGAGAGGTTTGCCCAGGAGGTGGCACGAGGCTACGACGTCGTGGGGATCTCCTTCATAGCTCCCAACTTCGTCAAGGCCAGGGAGATGGCCCGCACGGCTCGGCTGCTTGCGCCCGGTGCGACCATAGTCCTGGGTGGACACGGGGCCGCAGTGGAGGGCGTCGAGGAGCTCATCGACTGCGATCACGTGATCAGGGGAGAGGGCATCAAGCCAATGCGGCGCCTGCTGGGCCAGGACCCCGACGCTCCCATCGTGCACCCTGTGCTCCCCAGCTCCGAGCGGTCGGCCATCTTTGGCCTCACGGTGCCGGGCACCCCGGCGAACCTGCTGGTGCCCGGCGTGGGCTGTGTGAACGGCTGCAGCTTCTGCTCCACGTCTCACTTTTTCGGCAAGGCCTACACCCCATATCTCTCCACGGGGAGGGAGCTTTTCGATACCGCTCAGCGCATCGCCAATGAGACGGGGAGCGACGAGTTCTTCGTGCTGGATGAGAACTTCCTCAAGGACAAGCAGCGGGCCATGGAGCTCATCGACGAGATGGAGCGGCATGATCGCCACTTCGCCTTCAACATCTTCTCCTCCACGGAGGCCATTCGCGCCTTCGGCCTGCACAACCTGGAGCGCCTGAACGTGACCTTTCTCTGGATCGGTGTGGAGTCCTCTTCCGACCTGGGCAACTTCGAAAAGAACGTGGGCCTGGACGCCCGTGGGCTCATCTCGAAGCTCCAGGATCGCGGCATAATGGTGCTGGCCTCCTCCATCCTGTGCGCCGAGCACCACACCCAGGAGAACATCCAGGCGGAGATCGACTTCATGATCGGCCTGGAGGCTGACATGGTCCAGTTCATGCTGCTGACTCCGCTGCCAGTGACCAGGCTGTATCGCGACCACAAGCGGCGAGGCATCCTGCGAACGGACCTGCCCCTGGAGGAGTGGCACGGGCAGAAGATGCTCTCCTTCCGTCATCCGGCCTTCCCCGGAGACTCGGCCCAGCGATGGATCGACAGCGCCTTTCGCCAGGAGTACGAGGCCAACTCCAGCTCCTTGCTGCGGGTGATTCGCACCACCTACAAGGGCTACCAGAGGTTGGCCAGGCGCTGGGAGCTGACCCCCGGGCAGGCCGCTCGAAAGCGAATGCTGGAGGCGAGCCTGCGGGCCTGGTCGCCAGTGCTCCCCACCATCGCCCTTCTGGCGGTCAACTCCCTGGAGCGGGAGCGGGCCACGGACCTGCTGCGGCGGATCCGTCGGTCAATACCCCAGTCCCTTGGGGACCGCATCAAGGCCCCGGCCGCCCTCGCCATTGCCCTGGCGTACCGAGCCCGAGTGCGCCTCTTCGGGGACACCATCCAGCCCAGGACCATCCTGAGCAGGTACCCCGCCGGGCGGCCACAGGCACGCCCCACGCCGATTCCGCTGGAGGAGGTCGCAGGAGATCCGCAGCAGGTGCGCCAGCGCCTGGCGGCCGCGGCCATGTGGGCCACCGAGCCGCCTCTGCCCAACTGACCAGGCTCTTGCCAAGGGCATGGACCTGAGCCGATACTCCCCAGATGGACGCGCAGGGCGCAACGCGCATCAAGCGGCTCCGGCGGAACCTCAAGCTGACCGGCGCCATAGTGCTGCTCTCGGTGGGGGTGCTCCTGCCCGTGCTCTTCTCCACCATGGTTGGTATCCTTACGATAGTGCTCGGCACCGGCTCCCAGTCGGTGATCCTCGGCGTGCTCACCATCTCCTTCACATCTGCTGCCGTGGGGAGCGGAATAATCGTCACCGTGCTCCTGGGGCGACGGAGCCGCACGGCGCGCCTCCAGGCCGACTTCCTGGCGAACGTGACCCACGAGCTTCGCACGCCCCTGTCGGCCATCAGGATGTACGCCCAGACGCTCCAGCTCGGCCTGCTGGACGGCGACCGGGATCGCACCCGGGCCAGCGTGGACACCATCATCCGCGAGACCGAGTGGCTCGAGGCGATGATCGACCGCGTCCTCACCTGGCGGGCCGCGGCCAGGGACCGATTCGAGCTGGACATGGTCTGTGAGCCCATCGCCCCCACGGTTGAAGATGTGGCCGAGCGTTTCCGGCGAATGCTCGCCCCGGGAGAGGTGAGCTTCCACGTGGAGATAGAGACCGATGCGCTGGTCTCCCACGATCCCCGCGGCATCTCCGCCATGCTGCTGAACCTGCTCACGAACGCTTACAAGTACACGGGATCCGACAAGCGGATCGCCCTGGAGGTTCACGACAGCGCGGGCCAGGTGGTCATCGTCGTGAGCGACAACGGCGTGGGGATCGCCCAGCGGGAGATAGGTCGCATCTTCGATCCCTTTTACAGGGTGGAGTCCGAAAAGGGCACAAAGGCGAGCGGCGCGGGCCTGGGCCTGGCGATCGTCCGCCACATGGTCGGGGCACACCATGGAGAGGTCTTCGTGGAGACCAGGCCTGGGGAGGGGAGCCGGTTTATCATTCACCTCCCCATTGCATCGCAAGAGCTGGAGGAGTGATGGAGAGCCAGCGGCGCGGCAACCACGGCGGTCCTGGCGCGAGCCCGGAGAAGATCTTGATAGTCGAGGACGACCGCTCCTTGCGGGATGGGCTGGCCATGAACTTCCAGCTTCGAGGCTACCAGGTGCTCACTGCCGCGGACGGAGACGAGGGGTTGAGGGCTGCCTTCGACGGGCGTCCCGACCTGATCATCCTGGACATAATGCTTCCCGGCGCAAGTGGCCTGGAGATCCTCGGTGAGCTGCGGGAGCGTGAGGAGCAAGTCCCGGTGCTCATCCTGTCGGCAAGATCCACCACCGAGCAAAAAATCGAAGGGCTGGCCACCGGCGCAGACGACTACCTGAGCAAGCCCTTCGAGCTGTCGGAGCTGCTGGCCCGGGTGGAGGCGATGCTGCGCCGCCAGCGGGCCCTCGAGGGCGGGCTGCCCAGCATAACCTTTGGGGACATCGAGATAGACCAGCGCCACAGGCGAGTCACCCTCAGTGGCGAGCCGGTGCCCCTGTCTGCCAAGGAGTTCGAGCTGCTCCTGTTGCTGGCTCGCTCCCCTGGAAAGCCCTTCACGAGAGAGGCCATCCTGGACAGGGTTTGGGGTTGGGACTTTTCGGGCACTGCTCGTACGGTGAACAACTTTGTCCTGAGCCTGCGCCGAAAGCTGGAGAGGGATCCTGCCAGCCCGCGCCACATCCTCACGGTGCGCCAGGTGGGGTACAAGCTGGAGCCTTGAGGGAGCCCCGAGATGCCCTGAGCGACGGGCCTCGAGGGCGGGGGAGCAGGAGAGCAGGAGAGCAGGGGATGGGCTACAGCCTCATCCCACCGTTGATGGTCCAGCACTCACCCGTGGCGAAGTCGTTCTCCACGATGAACTGGCACATCTGCGCCACCTCCGACGGCTCGCCCAGGCGAGCGAGGGGCACCATCTTCAGGAGCCTGTCAAGAGCATCTTGCTTCATGTCGTGCTTGACCATGGGAGTGCCGATGAAGCCCGGCGCAACGGACATGGCGCGGACTCCGTAGCGGGCCAGCTCCCGGGACCATGTCGTGGCCATGGCGCGCACGCCGGCCTTGGTGGCGGCGTAGTTGGTCTGCCCGAAGTTGCCCGCCGCGGCGATGGAGGACATGAGAATGAGCACCCCGCCGTTACCGCAGCTCACCATCTGCGCTGCGGCCTCTCGTCCGGTGAGAAAAACGCCCGTCAGGTTGACGTCGATGACGAGCTGCCACTGCTCCAGGCTCATCTTCCGGACGACCTTCTTGGTCTCCTTGTCCACCTTCAACAGCAGCCCGTCCCTGAGCACGCCCGCGTTCAGCACGGCCACGTCCAGGCGCCCGTACTGGTCCACCGCCGACCGCATGAGTCGCTCGGCGTCTGCCTCGTCAGAGACGTTGCACTGGACGCCTGTGGCCTCGGTGCCCCCAGCCTTCAGCTTGGCAACCGCCTCGTCGAGCACGTCTTGCTTGATGTCTCCCAGCACCAGCTTTGCGCCGAGGCTGGCGAAGTGCTCCGCAATGGAGAAGCCGATGCCCTGCGCGCCGCCAGTGATGACCACGACCTTGTCTTTGATATCCATGAGTGTTCCTCCGGTCTTCCAGGTTAAATGGAGCTCGCTCGAATGGCAGCTTTTATACCGCAGTCAGCAGCGGACCACCACCGGGATCCCTCACCAGAATCACCCCCTGAGGATACCGCCCGGAAGGGACCGGTGATGGCCGCCTGCTGTCTGTTGCCATGGGCCGGGTTGACGCTGCCGGAGAATTATCTAAGCTGCCCGCTGTTGACGCTGCAGGTTTGCTCCGCCCCTTTTGGGGCAGAACGAGAAAGTCGAGAGAGAGCTTGAGCTGGCTACACGACGCAAGCAAGGAGATCCTGGGTCGCATCCAGGAGGTCAAGGAGGCCAAGGCCTGGCCCTTCTTCCGGCCCATGGAGAACGTGGGGTCGAGGGTGAAGGTTGGTAGCGGGAGCTATGTCAACTTCACCTCCAACGACTACCTCGGGCTCTCGAGGGATCCACGTGTGATGAAGGCTGGTGTCAAGGGCATCAGGGACTACGGCACCGGGCTGGGAAGCGCGAGGCCACAGGCCACAAGCGTCCGCCACGAGGAGCTGGAGCGCCGCCTGGCCACCTGGTTGGGCTACGAGGCGTGCATGACGTTTACCACCGGCTACCAGTCACTGGTGGGGACCCTGTCGGCCTTTTTGGACGACGACACGACGCTCATTTTGGACCGCCTCTGCCACGCATCCATCATGGAGGGCATGTTCCTGGCCCGCGGGGAGCACCCGGACATGGAGGTGCGCTTTTTCAAGCACAACAACATGCGCCTGCTGGAGAAATGCCTCCGCACCTCCGAGTACGACAAGAAGATGGTTGTGGCCGAGGGCTACTACAGCGTTGACGGGGACATGGGTCCGCTCGACGACATGGTGGACCTGTGCAAAAAGTACGGCGCCGTGCTCGTGCTGGACGACGCCCACGGTCTCGGCGCCCTGGGCCCCACCGGCCGCGGGGTTGGGGAGATATTCGGCTGCCAGGGCGACATCGACATCCTCATCGGGACCTTCTCAAAGTCCTTTGGTGGCATAGGTGGCTTTGTGTGCGCCGACCGGGACCTGGTGGACTTCCTGATGCTCAAGGCCCGCTCGTTCATGTTCTCTGCGACGCTACCGGTGGCACAAGTGGAGGCAGCGCTCACCGCTCTGGACATCATCGAGAACGAGCCCCAGCACCTTCGCAGGCTGCACAGAAACGGGGAGCTCTTCCGAGCGGGGTTGGAGGATCTCGGCTTCGACCTCGGCAACAGCCAGGGCCACATCACTCCGATCTATTTGCGGGATGAGCTGCTGACCATGAAGTTCGGCGCCTACCTGTTCCACGGCGGCGACATCATGATGATGCCCTTTATCTCCCCGGGCGTTCCCCCGGGCACGGAGCGGCTCAGGTGCAACATCACAGCGGCCCACACCAGGGCCGAGATGTCCTATGCGCTGGAGGCCCTTGCCAAGATCGGCCCCATGCTGGAGGTGCTCCCCGAGGGCACATCCACCAGGGCAAGTGATCTGCAGCGCGTGGGCTGGCTCCTGCAGCACAAGCTCCGGGGTGTGCGCAACGCAGGGGTCCCCTACCTGGTCAACGAGCTTTCGGACTCTGCCCAAAAGGCCGTGGACTACGGCCGCCGAATGCTCAACGGGGCGCACAGGCAGTAGCGAGGTCTGGCGTCGGGTCGATTGGGCGGTGCCGACTGTTTTTGTGGCCCGTGCCTCGGACCTCGCCGGACCCTCAGTGAAAATCGTGTGAGCGAGCCCGCAGACCCCCCGCGTCCAGGCGCTCGAAGCGCTCTCCAAGCACGTTCAGCACCCCCTGCTCATCCTGGCGCCGTCCCTCCACCAGGAGCGCCTGGGCCGAGCGCAGGAGCTTGTTGTGCCTTTCGAAGCGCCGGGGGCGCACGATGATGTTCACCATGCCCGCTTCGTCCTCCAGGGTCAGGAAGAAGAACCCCTTGGCAGTGGATGGACGCTGGCGGCAGATGACCACCCCTGCCACGCACACCCTGGACGCCGTTTTGCTCCCGGACAGCTCATCCGATCGGAGCACCCCTCTACGTGTCATGGCGGGGCGCATGTGCTCCATGGGATGCCCCAGGGCTGAGGCCCCGGTGGCGGCGTAGTCGCACAGGATCTCCTGGGCAGGTTTCATCGGAGGACCTGGGGCACCGTTGGGATCCATTGGCGCGGGGGCCAGTGGCTGGCCACGAGACCTGGCGAGCCGCAGCACCTCCCAAAGGGCCTCGCGCCGGTCCTTGCAAAAGGATCCGAAGGCGCCAGCGGTGGCCAGGGTGCGCAGCTCCGAGAGCCCCAACCCCGAGCGTTGCACCACATCGTCCATGGAGCGGAAGCCCCCCTCGGCCAGGGTGGCCTCGAGCCGCTCCCGGGCTGCGGGGCCCAGGCCCTGCACGAGGCGGAGCCCCAGCCGTACCGCTCGATTGGGGCCACGGGTTGCCACCACGGTCCCCTCCTGCGCCTCCCCTGGGGGAGATGTCGATGGCTCTATGGAGCAGCCCCATCGGCTCCGTCCCAGGTCCGGCGGGAGCACCGCCACGCCACGCCGCCTGGCGTCGTGCACCAGAGAGCCGGGCCCGTAAAAGCCCATGGGCTGAGCGTTGAGGAGGCAGACCAGAAACTCCGGAGCGTAGTAGAGCTTGAGGTAGGCCGAGGCGTAGACGATGAGCGCGAAGCTCGCCGCGTGAGACTCGGGGAAGCCATAGCTGGAGAAGGCCGTGAGCTGCCTGACGATGCGTTCAATGGTGCTTTCGTCCAGGCCATTTCTCCTCATGCCCTCCACCAGGTCGGCGCCAATGCGGGCCATGCGCGAGCTGGAGCGCTTGAAGCCCATCGCTCGGCGGAGCTCGTCGGCCTGCTCGGCGGAGAAGCCCGCGCAGGCCACCGCGCACTTCATCCCCTGCTCCTGAAAGAGAGGAACCCCGAGGGTGCGCTTCAGCACCGGCTCCAGGCTAGGGTGGAGGTAGCGAACATCCTCCTCTCCCCGCCTCCGCCGCAGGTACGGGTGCACCATGTCGCCCTGGAGTGGCCCCGGCCGGATCAGGGCCACCTCCACCACCAGGTCGTAGAACTTGCGCGGGCGGAGGCGGGGCAGGGTGTTCATCTGGGCCCGGGACTCCACCTGGAAGACCCCAACGGTGTCTGCCGCGCAGAGCAGGTCGAAGACCCTGGGGTCGTCCTTGGGGATCTCTGCCAGGTCGATCACGTCGCCGCAGGTGCGTCGGACGAGCACCTGGGCGTCCTGTAGCAGCGTGAGCATCCCGAGGCCCAGCAGGTCGAACTTCAGCAGCCCGGTGGCCGGGATGTCGTCCTTGTCCCAGGAGATGATTGTTCGCCCTGGCATGGAGGCGGGCTCTGTGGGCACCACCTCCCACAGGGGGTTGGCGGTGATCACGAAGCCGCCCACGTGGATGGACCGATGGCGGGGGAGCTCGCTCAGCCCGCGGACCATCCGCAGCAGAGCCTGAACCCGGGAGTCCGCGGGATCCAGGCCCGCCGCAAGCAGGCCTCCTGTGGCCAGCTCGGCCGCCGCCTCTGCCGCCTCCATGTGGCGATCCGTGCTGGCCGCAAGCCTCTCTCCCTGCTCCGTGGAGAAGCCCAGGACCCGAGCTGCGTCCCTCACCGCCGAGCGAGCGCGGTATGTGATGCTCTCGCAAACCATGGCGGCGTGGTCCCTGCCGTAGCGATCATAGACGTACTGGAGCACCTTCTCTCGCTCCCGATGGGCGATGTCCAGGTCTATGTCGGGCGGCTCTCCCCGGGACTCGGAGAGGAAGCGCTCGAAGAGCAGATCCATGCCCACGGGGTCCACCGCGGTGATCCCCAGGCAGTAGCACACCGCCGAGTTGGCCGCCGAGCCCCGCCCCTGGCAGAGGATGCCCTGGCGCCGGCAGAAGCGGACAATGTCCCAGACGATGAGGAAGTATCCCGCCAGCCCAAGCCTGCGAATGACCCCCAGCTCGTGGGCGATCTGTCGGCGGTGCCGCTGCGACGGCTGGGGGTAACGTCGGCACACGCCCTCGGCCACCAGGTCCGCCAGGAAGCTGTCGGGGTCCGTGCCGGGGGGGAGGGGGAAGGCGGGCAGGCGCGGTGACAGGTCGGACAGGGTGAAGGTGCATCCCTCGGCCACTGCCATGGTCTGGCGCAGGCCGGCAGGGTCTTGTTGCCAGCGCCTTGCGAGGCGGGCCAGGCTCGCCAGGTGCCAGCCGTCGTTGGGGCGCAGGCGGGTCCCCGCCGCATCAAGGGTGGTCTGGTGGCGCAGGCAGGTGAGCATGTCGTGCACCTCCCGACCAGCCGGCGTTGCGTAGTGGGCGTTCTGGGTCACCACCCATGGGACGCTCAGTCGACGGGCGAAGGAGATGAGGGGAGCCACGAGGTCGCTCTCCTCCGGGGTGTCGTGGTCCATCACCTCCACCAGGAAGCGCTCGCCAAAGGCCTCCCGGAGGGGCGCGGCGAAGGCCATGGCGCCGGCCTCGTCTCCCTTGCGGAGCAGGGAGGCGATGCGACCCCTGGGGCAGCCCGACAGAAGAAATAGCCCATCGGGGCGCGCCAGCAGCTCCTCCATGGGCACCCTCGGGCGTCCACGCTCCTTCACCTGGTCGTGGGCGGTGCGCATGCGCGCCCTGGTAAGCAGGCGCGACAGGCTCGCCCAGCCCCGCGCATCGGCTGCAAGCAGGGTCAGGTGGTGATCGCCCTCCATGGTTACCTCCGCCCCGGCCAGGACGTGCAGCCCCGCCTCTCTGCCGGCCTCCATGTGCCTCACCACTCCCCCGAGATCGTCGTGATCCGTCAGGGCGAGCGCCCGGTACTCCAGCTCCATGGCGCGAGCCACCATGCGCTCGGGAGTGCACGCGCCATCCAGAAGGGAGAAGCCGCTGTGGCTGTGTAGCTCGGCATACGCCATGTTCTTTCTTGGAGCGACACTGGACATCTGTACAGTATAGCCTGGGGCTGAGATTCCACCAGGTGAATTCGAGCCCGAGGGCGTGGTATACTGCCGCCGCGAGGGGCAACAGCTCGCTCCATGGAGATCTCGCCCGGCGTCGGCCGCGGGACGCCTGGCAGACAGCGTTTGACCGATCGGTTAACCCCAGGTGAAGCCATGTCGCGACGGTGATGGTGCCTGCAAATGTCTTGATTCAGAGTGTGGGTGTCGTGTTGCCCAGCGAACCACGGCCCACGGCGTTGAGCTGGCACATGGGGACCATGTGCCCAGCCACCGGGAGGCGGAAGGCGCAGGCCCTGAGGCGCTCCTTCCCCTCGGCGGTGGCCAGATCGGCGGGAGACATGAAGTTGTGGACCACCACAGAAAGAGTGTGCACGGACCAGGGCCTGCCGGTGGCCACGGCCCAGAGGAGCTCAGGCAGCCAGCCCCGCTCGGTCGCGGCGCGGTAGAGGCAGTATGCGGTTGCGCTGGCAGGAAGGCCGGGGTCCCTCAGCAGGATTCCAAGCAGACGAGCGAGCGTCTCCGGGAGGGGCTCCCCGTCCAGCACGAATCCACCCAGGCGGCTCCCCAAGAGCCTGCTCATGAACCAGCGGTCCAGCGCGAAGCCTGGTCGGTGCACCTGAATGACCCGATGCTCCTGGCCGAAATGCACCACGAAGGCCAGGGCCACCTCGCTGCAAGAGGGGTGTCCGAACTCGAAGGCGTGGGGGTTCGTGGGCTGGCCCAGGCCCTCCCCGATGAGCCGCCACAACCTCTCACCGCGGATGTTCGAGCGCTGCTCGCTTCCGGCATGGGCCTGCAGGATCCTTGTGCGCCCGACCGGGACGGCGGGCTGGAAGCTCACCAGGTGGAAGGCGTCGCAGTTGTCCACCATCCAGCGCATGATCCCGGGGATGTCTTCGATGTTGCGGTCGGTCACCGTCACCGTGTGGCTGGCGCTCAGGGGACGGCCGGTCCGTGTGCGGGTGGAGCGGAGCAGATCTGCAAGCTCGTCGCGAAGGGGGTCGAGCGCCCGCTCGTTCCCTGGCCTGCTCCAGCACGGGCGTCCCCGCTGGGTGGTGTCCACGTGGATTGCCACCTTGCGCAGGCCTCCCTCCAGCACCAGCCGCTCCAGGTACTTTGGGCTCCGCCGGAAGGTTTCCCCGTGGGACATCACAATGGCGTCCAGCTCGATCTCGTTACAGTAGCGCACCAGGCGGATCAGCTCTTCCACGGGCAGGAGGGTTATCTCTCCCCCGGTGAGCTGCACGTTGCCCCAGGGCCCCAGCCGCTCGCGGATCGCGTCGAGCTGCGCGCGAGCGGCGGAGATGTCGGCTGGCTCCGCGCGGTCGTCCTCGGCGCTCAGGTAGCAGGCGTCGCAAGAGAGGTCGCATCGGTCCATTACGCGGAGCACTGCAGCGCAGCCGGCGTTCTGGCGACCGAGGGCCTGCATGGGACCGCGGAGGCTCGCGGGCAGTGCCTCCCATGCGCGAGAGATGGCTAGCTGTCGCTCCCGCCGCCAGGGGGAACGAAGCCTCTGTCCAAGAGCGAGCAGACGTCGGAGCAACACGGGAGGCTCCGGCCGAGTGAGAAATGTCTTGGCAGCCGAGCTTGGCTTCATTTGACCAGGCCTATCCTCCTCCTCGCTCACTTTTGGGCTCGTCGCCTTCGAGGAGGGGCAGACTTTTGGTGCCAGCTCCAGCGGTGAGCGCTGCGGATCCCTGTAACCCGACGCCTGCCGTGTCTCCGGCGGCGTCGGTGCCGCATGCGTTGGCGCCTGCGACGAGAGCGCCACCGACGACGAAACCAGCGCACCCAGCATCCGTGGCGGATCGAGCAGGGCCCCGGAGGGCAGTGCGAGCGCTCGCCCGAGAGCACCCTGAGCATCCGGTGGGCGTTGTAGCCCAGGTGGTCGCCACGCCTGGTGTATGAGACGAGGATCCTCTGAGCCCTCCTGGTCGAGAGAGCTCTCAGCCGCCGCGTGAGGCGCGCAAAGCCCCGCCGTACCAGGGACTCCCTGCTTCTGCCGCGGTTGCGGCGCCACCAGCGCCGCCAGCGGGCCGCCGCTCGCCGGCGGCGGCGTCTGCCCATGGGCGAGGACCAGCGAAGGTGCATGGAGTGGTTTGCCAGCCGTCGGAGAGATCGAGCGGCCAGCCGCCGCACCACCCCGCTGGGGTGCTCCAGCGCAGAAAGCAGCGGGGGCACCAGTCTCAGGTCGGGCAGGGAGAGGGAGGCCGAGATGGCCAGGGCCGCCTCGGGAAGGGGACGGAGCCCCCTTGCCCTCGATATGCCTCGCCTGGAGCGGATTGCCCTGAGCAGCAGCGGCAGGTATCTCGGGCTCGCGGTGGCCGCGACGGTGTCGTACGCCAGCCGGATCTGCCTCGCGGAGCGGAGGCGGTCTGGGGCCCTCCCTGCTGCGCTGTCAAGTGGAGGTCCGCCATTGGAAATGCCGCCCCCCGCACGGGTGAGGAAGCGGGAGATGGCCTTGACCACCGGCAGGTCCCCGCTGTGCCAGGCGAGGAGCGCCCCCAGGGCTGCCCTTCGCACCCGGAGGTCTGGATCCCAAAGAGAGCGCCTGGCCACCGCCTGGGCCGCGCTCCTGGCCCGCAAGCGCAGGAGCTGCTCCAGCGCCAGCAGGCGATAGTGTGGGCTCGGGTCCGCGAGCGCCCTCTGTAGGATTCGAATACGCCTGGAGACGGCTTTGTCGTGTCGCCGGACTCCTGGCCAGAAAGGGGGGCGGTCCTGGCAGCCCTGAAGGCTGTCGGCGAGGGAGCAGTAGATCCGTACATGGAAGTGGTCGTCGTGGGAGAGGCTGTCGGTGGGTTGGCGCAGTACCTTGTCGGCTCTGGAGAGGAGGGCCGGGGTCGCACCGGCGCCGCGGGCGTAGCGCAGGAGCGCGGCCTTGAGGTGATTGGCGACAAAGATCCACTGGACCTGGATGGTCTTGTGGCCCAGGAGGGCAGCCACCAGCGTCCAGTTGCGCTCCACGTCGAAGCGAACCCTCCGCTGGCGATGGGCGCGCAGGTGACGGTCGATCTTCACGAGCCCCCGGGGGAGCACCTGGGCGCGCCCCCGTCGCAGATAGAACGCGATGTCGCCGTCGCGCCCCGCGTTGTGGGACCTGCTCCACGGTATGTTCCCGCCGCCTCTTTTGGAGAGATTCCCCACCACCATTCGGGAGCCGGGGTGGGCGCGTGCCACCTTGGCAGCGGCGTCCAGGAGCAGGGTGAGCAGCTCGTCGGTGGCGTAGCTCGTGCCTCGTCTGCGCCATCGGGAGAGCACCCGGTGGTGCTTGCCACGATGGGCGAGCCTGGCGCCCCTGATCAGGCGCCCGGTGGATGTGTTGCCCAGGCTCACCGAGCCCTTGTCCCGCTCGATGGCGAGCAGGACCCTGCGGTGGAGAGGCAGGGGAGGGGCTGAGCGTGGGTTCACGCGCCTGGGGTCGCGGCGAGCTGGGTGCGGGCGAGGCATTCGCCGCCGCCGTTGCATGAGCAGGCTCTGTCGGCGCCCTCGCCGGGGTTGGCGCCTCCGTGGGCTCAGGAGCGCTCCTGGGCGTGCGATCACCGGGCGGGCCAGCGGGCGGATCGTCCGCCTCGGCGAGCGTGCCTCGGCCGGGGGTGCGAAGGCGCCGGCCCAGAGCCAGGCGACCAGCAGGAGCGCGTGGGCTCCACGGGAGCGCACCGGTGGGGACCAGGATGTGCCTGGGTCTGCCATGCGTACACTCTAATGCATCTCGCACTGGGCTCAACTTCCTTGGCCCGGGCTGCCTGTGGGCGTGCGGCCCGCGGCTCAGTCATCCCAGGCGAGCAGCTTCCAGCCGGGAGCTGTCTCGGCTCCGGGAGGCTCCCTTTCGAATCCGGGCTCGATCGGCGCTCCCGAGGCTCCCGCATCGGGTCGCACCTCGAATGTGGTACCCGGAAGATCGGGTCGGGAGATGAGGAGCCTGGCGCCATCGGCCGTGATCACCAGGCGATCCTGGCGGCGCTGCTCGGGGCTCTCCCACCACCGACTGCTCAGCCTGCGAACAGGGCTCACCGCAAAGAGATGCAGCCATCGACGATCGAGGCGCAGTGACTGGGGGCGCCCCCCGGACTCCCGGACTGGAAGCTCCAGCGGGGGGTGAGCCACCCGTCTGGCCGTGGGCAGGGGTGACGGGGCCGGGCTCTCTGCCGGGATGTCTGTCGGAGGCGGATGGGGGGGCTCCTGCAGCTCTCCAGGGCCGTCCGGTACCCAGAGCCCCTGGAGCTCTGGGCGGTGCTCGTCGTTGAGGACGGGGCGAGCCACGCTGGCAGGACCACAGCGCGCCCGGATGCGAGAGAGGGCGGCCTCGAGCCCATCTGCATCCCTGAAGTTTTGCTTGAATAAATCCCCTTGTTCACCGCGTGTCGACATTGTTTTCTCGACGACCTCCACCGCGACGGCCGTCACCGGAGCTCCCAGCCGGAGCCCCTCCAATGTGGCCCTGCAGAGCTCCAGGAGGCTCTGCAGGCTGGTGCTGGGGCGGCTCGGTGCCACATCACGGCTGACAGGGGAGTGGGGGGGCTCCAGGCGGAGGTGGAGTCGGAGGCGGGCCACCCGGCCACCCTGTGCGTCGAGGGTGCGCAGCAAGCTGACAAGGGCCGCTCTCGTGCCGAAAAGAAGAGGCTCCAGGCCGTGGGCATGGGGCTCGAGGGTCAGCTCCACCAGGCGCCCCTGGGGTCCCCCGCAGGTCAAAGGGGCTCGAGGATCGCGCCCCAGCGCCAGATCTCTGGCCATGAGGCCGACGGCCCCGAAGCGGAGCTCCAGGGATGTCGCCGGGAGGCTGGCCAGCTCCCCGACTCTCTGGAGCCCCATTGTCCCCAGGACCTCCAGAAGCTCCGGGTCCAGGGGGAGTATATCCAGTGGAAGCTGAGCCAGGAACCGGGCGTCTGGTCCGGCGTCGTCCCTGGCGTCGTCCCTGGCGTCGTCCTCGGCAGGAGATCTGGGGGGGATGATGCTCACTGGCCCTCCTGGGAGACGACAGGCGACCTCGGCAGCCACCGCCGAGCTGGCCACCGCCACCCGTGCGCCCGGGTAGCCCTGCTCCAGGGCACTTTGCAAGATACGCTCGGTCAGCGCGCTCTCGCCTCCCAGCCTCTCCTGTCCAGTGGCGTCGAACCAAAAAAGCCCCAGGCCGGCTCGGGTCACCGCAGGGGTGTGCTTCAGCAAGTGTGTCGCCAGATCCTGCTGGGCCCGATCATACAGGGCGTCGTCCCAGGCCTGGACATCCAGGTCGGCTGTGCAGGCCCTGGCGCGGGCCACGGTGTGTAGCCCGGGGCGCACACCAGCATTCAGAGCGGCCTCGTTGGCGAGGCGGACCCTGGCCTGGGCTCCACGCCCCACCGCCAGGACCAGCGGCCGTGAGGTGGCCTCATGCTCACCAGCTTCGACCGCGGCGCGCGCCGCCACGGCGATCGGGAACGAGGGGATGTGCACACAGCCTGTACGTCGGATGCCTCTCATGGGGGATCTCCACTCGGGTGGGAGGGCCACCCTTGGTCAAGGTGACGAGCATGGATGCCCCCTGAGGTGCCCTAGGGCCTGGGGTCAGCAAGAGACGCAGGACCACCGACCCCCCCCGACTGCCTCGGCCTGGCAGCCAGGTGGGACGAACCAGCAGCAGGGTCGCGCCAGCCTCTCTGGCCAGGTGCGACAGGCGCTGCCCAGCTCGCTCTGGCAAGGGTGGGCCGTCGTGCACCACCAGGGAGAAGCTCCCGGCGCGCAGCAGCAGCTCCACGCACCAGGGGCCTTCACTGGAGGAGCTGGGGCGTACGAAGGTCAGGCCCGATCCGCTCGCAGGGAGCAGCCAGTCAGCCGCGAACAGGCTGCGGCCTGCATCCACCAGGGCGACGGCCTCATCCTCCTGGAGGCGGTGGAGCACAAGCTGGCGGAGCAGGGTGGCGCTGCCGCCGGAGCGGGCCACCACCCACTCCACCACCTGGCCCCGTGGCAGGCCGCCCGCAGGCAGCATCCGGTCCAGGGCCTCGACTCCAGTGGACATGGTCGCGGCGTTGGGACCCGAGATCTCCTGGGTGGCGCCTGGAAAGCGAGCCCGCAGCTCCCTCTGCAGGGCTTCGATGCGCCCGGCACGGGAGGTCTTGGCCAGCAGGCCGAGGGAGGGGGATGACACGAGATGGTCTCCTGGCACTGAACACAAGTACAGTACCAGGGGACATCAGATGAGGCAAGAGAAAGCTCTGCTCCCAGCCCGGCCAGGATCGAAGCTCCGCGAGCAAGGCCAAGCACATAGATGCCAGGGCCGAGGCCGGGAGGGCTCAGGAGCGCTTGGGGAGCATGGGCACCAGGGGCAGGTTGGCCTGCAGGGGCCCAGGGGAGTCCGGAACGAAGCACCTGCGACAGCGCGCCTCGTAGGCGTCAGTGTCGCCGACGACGATGCGCTTGCTGCTGGCGACGATGCGCTGGCTGCGATTCGCCGGGTTGCCACATTTTACGCAGATGGCCATGACCTTGTCCACGAACTCGGCCACGGCCATGAGGGTTGCGACCGTCTCGAAGGGCTCGCCCCTTAAGTCCTGGTCCAGGCCGGCGACGATCACTCGCCGCCCGGCGTTGGCCAGCGCCTCGCAGACCCTCACCAGCTCCATGTCGAAAAACTGCGCCTCGTCGATGCCCACCACCGTGGCCTCGCCCGCCTTCTCGTAAATGTCCGAGGCCGAGCCCACCGTGTGACAGCGCAGACGCACGTCGGCCCGACTCACGATCTCGGTGGCGGCAAAGCGGTCGTCCAGCCTGGGCTTGAACACCAGGACCTTCTGCTTAGCGATCTTGGCCAGGCGAAGCCGGCGGATGAGCTCGGTGGTCTTGCCGCTGAACATGGAGCCCACCACGGCCTCGATCCAGCCCACGTTCTGAGGGCTCAAGTGCATGTCCCAAGAGGTATCGCAACCCACAGCGGATAACAATCGGAAAGACCGAGCCTGCGGCCCGGCACCTGGCG
>JAJRWW010000150.1 GCA_024276595.1 Myxococcota bacterium | reverse complement strand
GGGAGCTCGGTCTGCTATGGCGACTCCGGGGGGCCCTCCTTGCGCCTGTTTCAGTTCAGCCGCCTGGAGCTCATTGGCACGGTGAGCTGGGGTGACCCGAGCTGCATGGACTACGACTACTTCGCCCGGACCGACGCGAACCTGGGGTGGATCGAGCAGAGCGCCGGGCCCCTGGATCCCTGCGTGGGCATCGACGGCGCCGGCATCTGCGACCAGGATGTGGCCATCTGGTGTGAGGCCGGGCAGCTACAGCAGAGGTGCTGCGGAGCCATGGGGGCCACCTGCGCGGTGAACCTGCAGGGGAACGCCCGGTGCACGGGCGACCTGTGCGGAGGCCTTACCTTTAAGGGGGAGTGCCAGGGCAACGACGCCGTCTGGTGTGAAGGTGGGCTCCCCAGGCGCCGCCGCTGCGAGCCCTGTGGCCAGGTCTGCGGCTGGGTGGACAGCGTCGTGGGCAACTACTGCCAGGACCCCTGAGGGGCTGGCCTGGATGTCCGGATAGGCGGACGCAAAAAAGGAGCCAGGCGCAGCTTCTTCTCGGGAACCGGGATCAGCGCCAGTCGCGGACGCGGTCGCAGTCCAGGATGGGGCGTGCGCTGGGGTTTCGCCACTGGGAGGTGCAGGCACCGAGCAGCAGGCCCAGGTCGTTGAAGAAGACACCGTCGCCTCCAGGCTCGAAGGGATACTCACCATCAGGGGTCGCAGGGGAGAAGATGTCGAAGGTCTCGGGTGGAATGTTCAGATAGCTGGCGTGGGCCAGGTCGAAGCGGGCCATGAGCCAGCGTATCTCCTGCGAGGTGAGGGGGACACCCACGTTCGCCGAGTGCATCATGAGTGCTGCGTAGTCACCGGGGCTGTAGCCCTGCGGCTGGGTGCCCTCCTGGAACGCGTCAAAGAAGTGAGTGATCCGCTCGGCAAGTCCACCGAGCAGATCCAGCGCCAGCGTCGGGCGGTTGGCCAGCAGTGCGTGGTTTGCTGCCGCCTCGTGGTGGGTGCGGATGATCTGGGCAGAGGAGTTGTTGAGCTCCGCCACTGCCCAGTCGGCGAAGGCGATCCCGCTGCCGCACTCCACCCCTCCCGGGTGAGCCCTTCCGGCCAGGTTCAGGGCCAGCATGGCGGAGCACTCAGCGTTCTCCACTGTGACGTAGTTGGCGAGGCCCTCGTTCGGAATGAACACGTTCAGGTCCTCGTCATAGGTGGCGATGCCGTACCAGTCATCTACCACCCGGCGCGCCCATCGGAAGTAGAGCCCGTACAGCAGGTCCAGGTCGTCTCGGGCCGGGTCGCCGAGCTCCTCTGTGCAGGCGTCCACCTGGGCGATGGATCGGAGCATGGCGCCTATGTCGTCCTTGGAGCGCTTGTTCTTTACCCAGATGTCGCCCCAGTAGGGGTTATCGGGGACGTGCACATAGGTCGTGGCCCCGTTGGGCTCTCCCGGGCGATTGAGGCCGTAGTCGATCCAGATATCGCCCGCGCGGTCGGCAGAGAGCACGGGCTCCGGGTAGGACGCGCGGGTCATGAGGACACCCGCATCCGGGTGAGAGGAGCTCTCCATGGCCAGGATCCACGAGCTGAAACCCCTGATGAGCGTTCGAAGGAGCTGCTCCAGCTCCGGCTCTGTCCAGAGTCGAAAGGCGTAGCAGGTGCTCTCCATGATCTGGGCCGTGCGAAGGCCGTTGTTGTCGGCGCCAGCAGCGCCGTGCAGGAAGGTGACCTGGCCGATCTCCTTGATCACGCGCACTCCGCTCCACCAGGTGCCGTACCAGTAGCGCTGCTGGGGATCAGACCTGGGCCATCCGTGCACCCTGTCCGCGATGGTTTCGAAGTACCGGGTGTGCTCCAGGAGCTCCAGATAGCGCTCCGTGAACGAGGTGACCTCGGCAGCGGTGAGGGGATCCCCCGCGTCCTCCCGGAGGTACTCGAAGGGCAGCACCTTGGGATGCTCCCCGACCTGGTCACGGTGCTCCAGCGGAAGGTCGGCGTCCGCCCCGCCTCCGTCCACCTCCCCGGCATCACCGCCACTCACCTGGTCGCTGCCGCCGCATCCAACAACAAGAAGCGACGCAAGCCAGCCCGTCACCAGCACCCGAACAACAACGCCCAGCAGTGGCCCAGGGTAGAGTCTCATTGTGCATCTGGCCTGGGGTGGAGTCTCATTGTGCATCAAGCCCAACCATAGTGCATCAAGCCCAACATTGTCTCATGGTGTCTCTAGCATAGAGCCTTCACGCTCATCGCGCCAGCCGGCTGCCAATCCCGCCAAGCCCGGTCAGGTCGCCAGCCCCACGAGCCTCAACACAAGCAGCGTCAACGCAAACCCGCCCTCCCAAAACTTTTCTATTGACGAACCGGACACTCCTGGCTAAACACGGACCCCGGTTCCACGACCCCCTCGGGGCTGTAGCTCAGCTCGGGAGAGCGCCTGACTGGCAGTCAGGAGGTCAGGGGTTCGATCCCCCTCAGCTCCACTTTAGAAAACGCGTGCCTGCAAAAGCGCGCGTTTTCGCTTTTTGGGTTCCCGTCTCCCTCCCGTCTCCCTCCCGTCTCCCTCCCGTCTCCCTCCCGTCTCATCGCGACAGCTATGCCACAGTCTTTGACGGAGAGGCTGGCCGGCTTGCACGCCGGAAGCAGCGCCCACGACTCTGGCAACAGGTCGTAGGTGATGGAGCCCGAATGCAAAGCTATCAACCCAAACTGCCGCCTGCTGCGATCCGCAACCACGGCAGCAATCAAGTCACGTTTACGCTGAAGCAAGCTGAACCAAAACAAGGCGGAGGATCTCTCGCATCCGTGCAAGCAGGCCATCCTCTGTTTTCGGGGAAGAGAGAAGAGACGAATAGAAGGTGCCCGCTTCGCGGACAAGATCCGGCACTTGCGGTGCCTCAAATGCGCATCTTCTACCCACAAGTAGTGAAGGAGCTCCGGAAAACTACCTGGCACACGTGGCACAGGTCCCAGGAGCACCCTGGGACTGTTGCCCAATGGAGACACCTGTGGTCTGCAAGTGGCGGATTTGCGCAGGAGCATCGTGCGTGACACACCAGGCGACGCCTCTCCCCAGGTG
>JAJRWW010000149.1 GCA_024276595.1 Myxococcota bacterium | reverse complement strand
TCGAAGCTGAACAGGCGCGGGTCGGGATCGGCACCAAAGTACCGGGGGCTAAATGGTTGCAGCGGATGGCGCAGCAGCAGCAGGTCCCGCAGCGACCGCTCGCCAGGTGCGTCCTCGCCCGACCCGCGCACGACGCAGGATGCCTCTGCCACGTCCAGCAGCTCCGAAACCACAACCGATGGGGGCAGCAGGGAGTTGTCCTCGATGGACTGCCCCACGTAGGTAATGATGAGCCGCTGGGTTGCGGCCAGCAGGCACTCCAGGACCTGGTACCGGTCGTCGTCCCTGGTGCTCCTGTCCCCTGGCCTGGGCCGGGCGGCGATGAGATCAAAGCCGAGCCGGCGCTGCCGCCTCGGGAACACCCCGTCGTTGAGCCCCACCAGCGCAATCACGCGAAAAGGGATGGAGCGCATTGGAAGCAGGGCGCAGACCGTTACGCCCCCTGCCAAGAAGCCGCCTCCCCCCGCCGCCCGCTCCAGACCACTGCCCAGCTCGTCCATGACAGCGGCCAGGGCCACCGCGCCCGTGAACCCGGCGGAGCTTGCACTCTCCGCGAGGCGCAGCACGCTCTGCCTGACTAGCTGATGCTCCAGCGGGGACCAGTCTGGCGAGAGCACCCGGTCGAGCACCTCCAGCAGGATCTCCTTCCACTCATCCACCGGGCGGCTCCCTCGCAACCGACCACGCAGCTCAAAGAGTGTGTCGCAGAGCTCCACCAGGCCGCCGAGAGCCTCGGGGGCCTCCGCCACGGCGCTGTCGCAGGGCGCGACGCCAGAGAAGAGCGTCCGGCCGTCGGCTGGGATGGCGTGCGCCAGGAGCAGCCGGTCCAGGCCAAAGCGCCAGGTGTTCTCCTCGAAGGGCGGCAGCCCCAGCTCCGCCCTGTGCTCCCCATCGACTCCCCAGCGAACGCCAGCGTCCACCAGCCAGCCCCGCACCACGTCCACGTCCTCCGTCGAGAGCCCAAAACGCTGTCGCACCGCGCCGTGGTCCAGCAGGTCCAGGAGGTCCTCGGCCGAGAACCGCCCCCCCAGCAACTCCAGCACCGCCAGGAACCCCTCCACGAGCGGGACCTCCCGTGTCACCCCTCGGTCTGCGATGGTGTAGGGAATCTCCCCCGTGGCTCCCAGGGCGGCGTCCAGGTATGGGCCGTAGGTCTCCATGTCGGGAGTCATCACCAGGACCTGGTGTGGCTCCAGGGTCGGGTCCTCGTCGAAAAGGGCCAGGAGCTGATCCCTGAGCACCTCCGCCTCCCGCATGGGCCCGTGACAGCAGTGCACGCGGAGGGATGCGTCCGTCGGCTCCACCACCTGCCGCCCCACAGCACCGTCCGCGTCCGCGTCCGGTCCGCCCACGCCAGCGCCCAGCCCTCCTCGCCTTCGCTGGTGAAGCATGTCGCTCTGCAGGGTCGCCAGCACCGTTGGCCTCACCATTTCAGCCGGAGCGGCGAGGGGATCCACGTACAGATCCCCGGGCGCCTCCTCCCAGGCAGATGTCTCCAGGACATCCTCCAGCACAAGCTGAAAATCCCGGCCCAGCTTTCCCAAGGACGCCAGCAGCGGATTTGCCTGCACGCCCAACCGGGCCTCCCCCAAGGCCCCCTCCCCCAGCCCACCTGCACCTGCCGTCGCCTCCGGCGAAATCCCCGCAAGGAGGCGATCCGAGCGGCGCAGATCCGCCCAGTACTCCTTGCACGGGCTGAGCTGCAGCAGGTGAATCTCCAGGTGGGCCGAGAGCGCGACGATCACCTGCAAAAAGAGCGGCGGCAGCGTGGAGATGCCAAAGAGCGTCATCCTCCCGGGCAGCGAGCCGAGCCCTGCACCAGGGCTGGCCAACCGGTCCAAACACTCCGCGGCCCGGTCGGCCAGGTGGCGTCCCAGACCTCGGCCCACCAGCTCCCGCCACAGGCACGCCTGCCAGCCATCGTCCTCGCCTCGTTCCCAGGCAATAACCATCTCCGGCCGATACACCACGTACTGGTCGAAAAGATCGCCAATGCGTCGCGAGAGCTGCATCAGCCGCAACCCGCCCTCGTCATCCTCCAGGTATCCGCGAAGCTGCGCAAAGGCCGGCATGTCCAGCATCTCGGGGAGCTTTGCCGCCACACCCCAGGCCAGGCCGACGCTCGAAAAGGGGCTGCTCACCTCCTCTCCCTCGCCCAGCACCTCCCCCAGGATCAGCTCCACCAGGTTGCGGGGAAAGATGAAGCGCCCGTTGGCAAACACTCCCAGGCGCCTGCACAGCTCCTGCGACACCCAACGCTCCATCCCCCGGCTCTGCACCACCAGCAGCTCCGGCACCATCGCCAGTGCTGCTCCAGCCCCATCGCGCTGGTCGGCCCCATCGCGCTGCGTGAGCACGCTCTGTGGGTCACCCGGCACCGGCCGCGACCGAGAGCGCAAGGCAGGCGCCGCTGGCTCTTGCAGCACCTCTGCCAGCCGCTCCACCAGGAGCTCCAGGCTGTTCCCTCGGTGCAGCACGAATCCCATGGCCCCAAGTAGGCCACAGCGACCTCCCAATGACAATGCCAGGATCTTCCCCCGTGGAGACAGTGTTGCGAATCGAGCCCTGGTGGACTACGGTGTCGCGGCCATGATCACGGTAACCAATCTCTCCAAGAGCTTTGGAGCACAGACCCTGTTCGAGGACGCCCAGCTCCAGCTCAACGCCGGCTACCGCTACGGAGTCGTGGGCGCCAATGGGTCTGGCAAGTCCACCCTGCTGCGTATTATCGCTGGCCAGGAGGAGGCATCCACGGGGGAGGTCTCCATGCCCCGCAAGGTGCGGGTCGGGGTCCTGGAGCAGAACCAGTTTCAGTACGAGGACACCCCCATCCTGGACGTGGTGATGATGGGTAACAGGCCGCTCTGGGAGGCCATGCAGGAGAAGGAGGAGGTGCTCGCCCGGGCCCAGGAGCATTTCGACGCCGACCGCTACTCGGCTCTGGAGGACATCATCCTCCGGCACGACGGCTACAGCCTGGAGCCCAGATCGGCAGACATTCTGGAGGGCCTGAATATCCCCACGGCAGTGCATCGCCAGCCCCTGAGCACCCTCAGCGGCGGCTTCAAGCTCCGGGTGCTGCTGGCCCAGACCCTCGCAGCCGAGCCCGACGCCCTGCTCCTGGACGAGCCCACCAATCACCTGGACATCATCTCCACCAGGTGGCTGGAGGGCTTCCTGGAGAGCTTTCGCGGCTGCGTGGTGGTGGTGTCCCACGACCACCGCTTCCTCAACAACGTGTGCACCCACATCATCGACGTGGACTACGAGCGGGTCACCCTCTATCCGGGCAGCTACGACGACTTCGTGCGGCTAAAGCAGGCCGACAGAGACCGCATGGAGGCGGAGATAGCCAAGCGAGAGCGGGAGATCGCAGAGCAGAAGGACTTCGTGCGGCGCTTCAAGGCCAAGCCCACCAAGGCCCGCCAGGCCCAGTCCAAGGCCAAGCGAATCGAAAAGATCGTCATCCCGCGTCTGCCCCAGAGCTCCCGCCGCTACCCCAAGTTCAGCTTCAGGCAGAAGCGCCACAGCGGCAAGGTTGTGCTCAAAGTCCAAGGGGTGTGCAAGTCCTTTGGCGACAAGCGCGTGCTCCGAGATGTAACCCTGGAGGTGCTTCGCGGAGACCGCCTGGCCATTATTGGCGCCAATGGCATCGGCAAGTCTACACTCTTGAAGATCGCGGTGGGGCAGCTCGATGCTGACTCCGGGGAGTGCGAGTGGGGGTACGAGACACATCCGGGCTACTTCGCCCAGGACCACCGGGAGCTGCTCGGGAGCAGCCGCCATACGGTCAAGTCCTGGCTCTGGGACTTCTGCCCCGGAGAGCCCGTGGGCTTCGTCTACGGGCGCCTGGCCCGGGTGCTCTTCTCCAGGGAGGACGCCGACAAGAAGGTCACGGCCCTCTCCGGTGGCGAGGGGGCGCGGCTCATCTTCGCCCGCCTGGACGTCACCGAGCCCAACGTGCTGCTGCTGGATGAGCCCACGAACCACCTGGACCTGGAGGGAATCGCCGCCCTGGCAGAGGGTCTCAAGGCCTACGACGGCACCCTGGTCTTTGTCTCCCACGACCGCTGGTTCGTCTCCGAGCTGGCCACGCGCATCGTTGAGCTGACCGCCGACGGTGTCACCGACTTTTCGGGCACTTACGAGGAGTACCTGGTCCACTGCGGGGACGACCACCTGGACGCGCGGAGGGTGGTGGAGCAGGCCAGCAAGGCGCGCAAGCTCTCCAGGCTCGAGAAGACCATGGCAAAGGCCCAGGACGAGCAGGGCGGCTCCGCGCAGCCGCCAGACAAGGATTCGAATCCCCGCGGCCGCAAGAAGCGAAAAGGGCCCCGATCGTCTCAGGAGGCTCAGCCCGACCAGGGAAAGCAGAGCAGGCCATCGAAGCCCCTCTCCAAGGCGTCCCGAAAGAGACGCAAGCGCCGCGAGAAGGCCCTCCGGGAAGGCGCTCAGCGCCCCAAGGATGCCACCGACTCGACCGTCACTGGCGGCGCTGCCAAGGGGGCCGGCGAGCCCTCTGCCCGTACCGACCGCCCGAAGGTCATTCGCAGAAAGAAGCGATCCCGGAGTCGCAAGGCCTGAGCCCGCGGTTCCTCTCTTCCGCTGGCGCGACCGTGCTGGAGCGACTGTGATCGTCGTCACAGTCTCAGGCCAAAAGGGGCAAGGGGGAGAGCTGAGACCTTGCCTGCAACCTGGGCGCTCGACTATTACTTGATCGATGGTCGCCGGGGTCGCCGCCCTGGCCATCCAAATGCTCGCGAACGTATCGCGGCGCACGCTCACGTCCCATGGAACCCCCCGGAGGGGCCCGTTGATGCCTGGCATCCTCACGCAGCTCGCTTCGCAGAAGGTGTCCTCGACATGAACCACTCCACCCGGACAGAGACATCGATCCCCAAGATCCCCATCCC
This sequence comes from Myxococcota bacterium, assembly GCA_024276595.1. Classification (GTDB taxonomy): domain Bacteria; phylum Myxococcota_A; class Polyangia; order HGW-17; family JAJRWW01; genus JAJRWW01. Next base: position 7,399 of record JAJRWW010000149.1, on the reverse strand, counting down.
CAGGACCACCCGCGAGCTGCTCGACCACATGGCCCCCGACAAGCTCGACAGGGTCGCCTTCGAGCAGCCCACCGGAGGGGGGGCCTTCCAGGGTGTCACCTTTGGCGAGGTGCGTGTCATGGCGCGGGCCCTGGGAAACGCGCTGCTGCACATGGGTGTCTCGGCAGGAGACCGGGTGGGCATCCTGGCCGAAAACCGCTTCGAGTGGCCCATCACCTACCTGGCGGTGAGCTCGGTGGGGGCCACGGTCGTGGCCTTGGACATCTTCTTCACGCCCCAGGAGGCCGACAAGGTGCTTCGGCGCAGCTCTCCCAGGGCGGTCTTCTGCTCCCGTCGTTTTCTGGAGCGTGTCGAGGCATCCAGAGACTCCTCGCCCAACCACTTCCAGGTGATCTGCTTCGACTCAGACCCTGGCTCCGGTTCGACTGGCCCGGCGGAAGCCGCGGGATCCCAGCGGCTCACCTGGTCCGAGCTGAGCGACCGGGGGCAGCAGCTCCTCGACGAGGGCGAGGACCGCTACGCCCATTCTGTCCCGGACTCCGAGGACATCGCCGCCATAATATTCCTCTCCACCTCCCTCGGCGTGAACATGAGCCACCGGGCCATCATGGCCAACCTGGAGGGCTTCGCCCCCCTCATGACCACGGCTGGCAGCCTGGGCAAGCGCTGGCTCTCCATTCTCCCTTTTCACCACGCCTGGCCAACGGTGGTGGGGTTGCTTTACCCACTGGTCACTTACAGCACCAACACCATCTTGGCCACCACCAAGCTGGAGCTGGTGCTGGAGACCATCCGAGCGCGCTCCATCCACTACGTGATGATCGTTCCGGTGCTGGTGGAGCGGCTGTACGAGCTCATCGCACAGCAGGCACGGTCTGCCGGCCTGTTCGAGGGGATCGATCCCGACCTGCCCCTCCCGGAGCGAGTCGAGCAGGCCCTGCGCGAGCCCGCCCGCCAACGCCTCATGGAGGCCACCCTGGCCGAGATGGGGCTCTCCTCCATGGACTGTATCTTCTCCGCCGGGGCACACCTCTTCCTGAGTCAGGCGGCCAAGTTCAAGGCCATTGGGCTGGACGTAATCAACAACTATGGCCTCACCGAGACCACCCCGATCATCTCCCACTCCACCCCCTCGGTGCAGCGAATGGGCTCGGCGGGCAAGGTGATCCACACGGTCGAGGTCCGGATCCACGAGCCCGACCGCTTCGGCAACGGTGAGATCTGCGCCCGGGGAGCGGTGCTCTTTTCGGGCTACTTCGACGACCCCGAGGCCACAGCGAGGGTGCTGGACGAGGACGGGTGGCTACACACCGGGGACATGGGAGTGCTCGACGACGACGGCTTCCTCTACATCACCGGGCGCTGCAAGCCCATGATCGTCACCCAGGGGGGCAAGAACGTCTACCCCGCCGAGATCGAGAGCGCCATTGCCCTGAGCCCCTTCATTCGACAGGTGGTGCTCACCCCCAGGATTGTCAACGAGCGAGAGTTTCCCTACGCCCTGGTTCATCCCGACTGGGAGGCTGTGGCTCGCATGGAGCGGGAGTCCGGGCGTCGCCTGGACGACGCTGGCGTCCGGAGGCTCATCCAGGAGGAGATCCAGTCCACCACCGGCTCCATCGCCCCCTACAAGCTGCCCGAGGACTTCGAGGTCTGCTTCCAGCCCATCGACGTGACAGAGGTGCGTGCGCGGAGACTCCGCTTCGAGGTCCCAGCCGGTGCCAAGGAGCAGGGCTCCTCGGCGCAGGGAGCCGGCAGCCCCACCGCCGAGGAGCACGCTGGGCCAAGGGAGCGCAGCTCCGTCACGGACGAGGCCCTGCAAAACGCCATCGCCCAGCACCTCCTCCAGGAGATCGCGATGGTCCTGGGCGTCGATCCTGGCGAGGTCGACCTGGATGTGAGCTTTTTTGGATACCTGGCATCCCCCGACATCGTGGAGATCTCGGCGCGCATCGAGTCGCAGGTGGGAGTCAAGCTCTACCCCCCCATGCTCTTCGAGCACATCGACATCCCATCTCTGTCTGCCTACTTCGCCCAGGAGTTCCGGGAGGAGTTCATCCTCTTCCTCGGCCCAAGGCGGCTGGAGGCCGGAGCCGCAGCTCCCCTGCTGGCAAGGCCCACCGGCGGCGCATCCCAGCCCGTGTACCACCACAGCAAGGTTTTGAGGGCCCGTGGCCAGGCCCTTGGAGGAGCCGATGACGGCGTGGCAATAATTGGGATGGCAGGCACCTTTCCCGGCTCCGAGAGCCTAGACAGCTTCTGGGAACACCTGGCTGCCGGAGACGACCTGATCACTGAGATCCCCAAGGACCGTTTCGACTGGGAGGCCTATCAAGGAGATCCCCTCTACGAGCCCAACACCATGAGCACCCGCTGGGGCGGCTTCATTGACCACGTGGACAAGTTCGACGCCGCGTTCTTCTCCATCCGCCCCAAGGAGGCCCGCTCCATGGACCCCCAGCAGCGCCTCTGGCTGGAGACCGCCTGGAAGGGCCTGGAGGACGCCGGGATCCCCCCGTCCGAGCTCTCGGGAAGACAGGTGGGGGTGTTCGCCGGAGTCACCTCCTACGACTACATGGACGTGGTGCGCCGCGCCTCCGACGAGGTCGGCATATACATGTACTCTGGCACCTTCCCCTCGGTGCTCCCTCACCGCCTGTCGTACTTCCTGGGTGTCCACGGGCCCAGCGAGGTGGTGGACACTGCCTGCTCCAGCGCCCTGGTTGCCATCCATCGTGCACGCCACTCGCTGCTCCTTGGAGAGTGCGACCTGGCCCTGGCTGGCGGGGTGGCGGCCCTGCTCACTCCTGAGCTCTTCCTCTCCTTCAGCAAGGCTGGAATGCTCTCACCCACTGGCCGCTGTCGCACCTTCAGCAAGGACGCCGACGGCTACGTGCGCGGAGAGGGGGTGGGAGTGGTGGTGCTCAAGCGCCTCTCGGCAGCCCTCGCTGACGACGACCACATCCACGCCGTCATCCGCGGCTCCGCTGTCAACCACGGCGGCCGGGCGAGCTCCTTCACCTCCCCCAACCCCACGGCCCAGGCGCGCCTGCTGGTGTCCGCCTACGAGGACGCGGGGATCGACCCAACCACCGTGGGCTACATCGAGGCCCACGGCACAGGGACTCCCCTGGGCGACCCCATCGAGATAAACGGCCTGAAGAAGGCATTTGCCGAGCTCTACGGCCGCGCAGGACGCCCCGCCCCAGAGCGCCCCCACTGTGGTCTCGGCTCAGTGAAGACCAACATTGGCCACCTGGAGGCCGCCGCAGGCATCGCCGGCCTGGCGAAGATCCTGCTCTCCCTGCGGCACCAGGAGCTCCCGCCCAGCCTCCACTGCCAGGAGGTCAGCCCCTACGTGGATCTCTCGGGCACGCCCTTTTACCTGGTCACCGAGCGCCGCCCGTGGGAGCGCATGCGGGACCAGGACGGGCACGACCTTCCGCTCAGGTGTGGCGTCAGCTCCTTTGGGGTGGGGGGGGCCAACGCCCATCTCGTCCTGGAGGAGCACCGCCCCCTGGACGCCGACCTCTCAGGGGCCCGTTCCGACGATGGCTCTCCGCAGCTCTTCGTGCTCTCGGCCCGGAGCGGCGAGCGGCTCCGTGTTTACGCCCAGGTGATGGCCGACTTCCTCGCAGAGCGGGGCGATACCCTGTGCTTGAGGAACGTGGCCTTCAGCTCCCAGGTGGGGCGCGAGGCCATGTCCGAGCGCCTGGCCGTGGTAGCTCGCAACCTGGAGGATCTGCTCCAGGCCCTGCGCGCCTTCTCCCAGGACGAGCCAATGCCGCGGCAGACACACGTGGCCTCTGCAAGCAAGGCTCCCACCGCCCCACCCGACGGCAGGGGCAAGCTCCCCGGATCGCGGGACACCGATGGCCCACACACCAGCCAGTCGGGGCAAGACCTGGATGCGCTGGGGCGGGCCTGGGTTGCCGGCGAGCGCCTGGACTGGCGGCGGCTGCACTCGCGGCCCCTCCCCAGGCTGGTCCCCCTCCCCCACTACCCCTTCAAGAGGAAGCGCTTCTGGATATGAGCGCTCCTGAAAGCAGGAGACCTGTGGCGAGCAACAGATCGAAAAAGAAGAAAAAGAAGAAGGGCTCCTGGATGGCCGGGCGCCCCCGTGGCGTCGGAGCTGGCATCGCCATCCAGGAGGGCAAGGTGCTCTCCGCTTCGGACAAGAGCTTCCGTGAGCTGGTGCTTCGCTCCCCTGTCCCCGTTCTGGTCGACTTCTGGGCCGAATGGTGCGCTCCCTGCCGGCAGATGGCTCCCATCCTGGATGAGCTGGCCGAGCAGTTCGCCGGCATGGCGCGGGTCGTCAAGCTGAACATCGAGAAAAACCGCAAGACCCCAGAACGCTACGACGTGCGGTCCATTCCCACCATGCTCGTATTCAAGGAGGGCGAGATCCTCCAGACCTTTGTTGGCGCCACCTCCAAGGGCGAGCTCTCCAAGGTGCTGGCCTGGGCCATGGGTGAGCCCTGACCCTGGCCAGCGGACCCGTTGAGCGAGGGGGAGATCTGTGCTAGTGAGAGCAGCACAAGGCAACCGAGGGACAAAGAACATGGCGAACTTCATTGTCAATGGCCTCCTCAAGGCATCTCACAAGCTGCTCGAGTTCCCCACCAGTCGGCCCGACGGGGAGCTCGTGGACCGCATTCATCCTTACCGCAAGATGCTCCCCTTCATGATGAGGGGCCGCAACGAGTCGGTGGTCTACTACGACGACCCGGCCAGGGCCGAGAAGCTGCTGGACTACATCGAGCGGGCTCGAAAGGCATGGGGGATCGAGGTAAACATCACCCACGCCCTGGTTGCAGGGTGCAGGATCGGGCTGTGGGAGAACCCCAAGATGAACCAGTTCATCTCGGGGCGGCGCCTGTACGCCCGCAAGCACGCCGAGATCACCTTCTCCGTCAAGCGCAAGCGCCTCAACAAGGAGGCCAAGCTGGGCGCCATCAAGCTGAACATGGACGACCGGAGTGAGACCTTCCGAGAGCTCTGCGAGCGCATCAACTCCTCCATCGACGTGGAGCGCTCAGGGGATGAGACCTACACGGACAAGGAGCTCTCCATCTTCACCCAGCTTCCGCGACCGCTGCTGGAGACCGCCATGGGCGCCCTGCGCTGGGCGGACGGTCACAACCTGGTCCCCGGCAGCTTCATCAAGAACGACGGCTTCTATACGTCCATCTTCATCGCCAACCTGGGCAGCCTCGGCATGAAGGCCGGCTATCACCACCTGTACGAGTACGGCACCTGTCCACTGTTCATGATGGTCGGCAAGATCGAGGAGCAGGCCGTGGTAGAGGATGGCAAGGTCGTGGCTCGCAAGATTCTCCCAATCCGCTGGACCTACGACGAGCGCATCGACGACGGCCTGACGGCCAAGTACGGGATGCAGTCCTGCCGGGAGGCCCTGGAGAACCCCGACGAGAAGCTGGGGCCCATCGAATAGCTCATCCCCTGTGGGCGGCCAGAGCAGCGCCCTCCCACGAACAGGAGCCCATGGATGATCCGGGGTCAGGGGCTGGTGATGACATACAGGGTGGCAGAGGACGTCATGTAGAAGGTCGCCACGATCTTGGCAGAGGCTGGGCGCGGGCTGAGCCCAAAGGGCGGATGGCTGCCCAGGGGCATGGATCCGCAGGGCGCAAAGCAGAAGCCCACGTCCTTGTAAAACAGGGTGCCCTGGGTGTCGATGGTCACCACGTTTGGCCCTAGCTCGGTGGCGCTGGCGCCGCAGAGGGCGTTGGGGTTGCACGAGAGCCACCCCTGGCTGTTGTCTAGATCCAGCCACCGCGCCTTGACGAGGGCGCAGTCGGGCTCGCCCGCCGCCCCGCACCAGCCCAGGGAGATGGGATTGCTCGAGTCGGGGGTGATGCTTCCCGTGCTGTTGCTCAAGTCGTACGCGTAGGCATACCCCCCGACCATGAAGTAAAGACCCGTGGCAGGTTGATTCGGCCAGGAGACCCCTTTGCCCGCCTTCACATCGGGCCCTGGCAGCCCCGAGAAGGCGGACGAGAGGGGCCCGGAGTCGATCCACTGGAGCGCCGGAACGCTCAGAACATGGTAGGTGCTCGCGGTGAGCACGTAGGCCTCTCCGCGCTGGTCCGCGTTGGCCGCCGCCAAAATGGGCTGGGTTGGCGCATGGGGATCGCCAGCATATGTGATGGGGGTCTGGCTCCAGCCCGCCCCCAGAGAGGAGATGGACCAGATGACCTGCAGGCTCTCCTCGGCGCAGGCCGCGGAGCAGCCGTCCCCCGCTGTGGTGTTACCGTCATCGCAGGTCTCGTTGCCAGCCCAGATGTAGCCGTCCCCACACCGCGCCGAGGTGCAGTCGTTCAGGCAGGAGTCCGTGTTCGACGAGTTGGTGTCGTCACACTCCTCGTACCCGACCCATACGTACCCATCTCCACAGCGCGCCGAGGTGCAGTCGTTCAGGCAGGAGTCCGTGTTCGACGAGTTGCCGTCATCGCACTCCTCGTTGCCCATGAAGACGTGACCATCCCCGCAGCGGGCCGAGGTGCAGTCGCTCAGGCAGGAGTCGCTGTCCACCGAGTTGCCGTCGTCGCACTCCTCTGCGCCGGACCAGACATAGCTGCCACGGCCCCATCTCCACAGCCGGTCTCGCAGACGGATGGGACACCAAAGCAGGAGAAGCCCGGCTCGATCTTGCAATCCCTGTCGCAGCCGTCTCCAGCCACCCAGTTGCCATCGTCGCAGCTCTCCAAGGGGTCGATCAGGCCGTTGCCACAGTCTCTTCGGGGATTGCTCTTGGCGCAGCCCACCAGAGCACCGCAAAGCAGCAGCAAGACCCCACCAAGGCCCAAGGATGGACCGCGTCCTCCAGGGATTGAGGCCCTCCAGGCCCGTGGAGAGCTGGCGCAAGAAAATGATCGTGAGCCCATGACAAGCATACCTCGGCAGCGCTGTTACCAAACGAGTGACCCGCACATGGGGCCAGACGGCGCCAGGGGTTACAGTCTGGGCCTCCCCAGCCCAACCACGGCGCCCTTGCCCACGAGACATGCCCCCCAGCTCCACCCTCACGAGGATCTCAAAAAACGCGAAGAATGTCCAGTCAATGAGGCTCTTTGGGCCAGGCTCGATCCGAGAAGTCGCGGCCGCTGCGTCGCCACCGCTGCGTCGCCACCGCGCTTGCAGGGGCAGGCGGGAAGCAGGCCGCGTCCACGGCGCAGACCGCGGCCATGGCGCGGGCTCGCGCCCACCAAAGCCGGGCCCGCCCCGAGGGGCGGGTATGTGGTGGCCGCTGCCGAGGCCAGAGCGGAGCGCGGGTTACCTCAGACGCCGGCAGCAGCCACCTTTCGCTCGCGCAAACCCTCAACATGACGGGCCAGCTCAGTCAACCGGTACGATGTCCACATAGGCCAGGAATGTG
>JAJRWW010000148.1 GCA_024276595.1 Myxococcota bacterium | reverse complement strand
CTGGGCTTTTTTGGCGAGCCGGCTGGATTCCAGGGAGGGGGTCCTGGAGCAGCTTGACCGGCTCAGGACGGCGGACCTGTACCTGGCCTGCGCCTGCCTGGCGGGAGATGAGAAGGCCGCCAGGGCCTTCGAGGAGGCCTATTTCCCGGTGCTGGATCGCGCCCTCTCGGGGATATGCGGTCGCACGGGCCAGGCGGATGACGTGAAGCAGTCGGTGTACCAGAAGGTCTTTTCAGAGGGGGGCGCGCGGCGCGCGGCCATCCACAAGTACGATGGGGTGGGGGACCTTCGAGCCTGGGTCCGGGTCACGGCCGTGCGCATGGCTCTCAATCTCAAGCGAGACGGCAGACGAGAGCGTCCCCTGTCGCCGGACATCCTGGTAACCCTGCCCAAGTCGGGGGATGGCCCGGAGCTGGACTACCTCAAGCGCGTCTACTCCGAGGCGTTTACACGGGCCTTTCAGCTCGCCCTGGCGGGCCTGGACCACAAGCAGCGCAACCTGCTGCGCTACTACTATCTCGATGGACTCACGGTGGAGCAGATAGGGGTCATCTACCGAGTGCACAAGGCCACCATCTCCCGTCGCCTGGCCGACGTGAGGGAGCTCCTGCTCACCGAGACCAGAAACGCCCTGGTGCGAGAGCTGGACGTGGGCAGGACCGAGCTGGACTCCATCATGCGCCTCATTCAGAGCCGCATGGACGTCTCCATAGCTCGGCTGCTGGAGCCGGACTGAGCGGGCCCCTGCGCCGGGGTGCGCGAGCCCCGTGAGCCCCATGGTCCCCGTGGGAGCAAGGAGCAGAGATGAGAAAGCGACTGGTTCAACTGGCCCTGACAGCGCTGCTGGGGGCCTGCTCTGCGCCCGGCTGCGTGACGGTCAAGATCAAAGTCAGCCAGGAGATTCCCGTCAAGGAGAGCGAGTGGCTCCGTCTGCTTCGACTGGTGGAGAGCGGGTCCATGGAGGGCTCGGTGCTCATGCGGGGGAAGAAGATCGCCCTGAGGCAGTCAGGCCAGACTCACTACATCCGCTTCCGCAAGTCCACCCGGGTGCACTTCAAGATCGAGGTGGGTGCTCCCAGCCTCCGCAGGGAGCAGGGCAAGCTCCTGCTCAACCCTGCGATCCGCTCCTTCTCGCTGACCTTCTCTCGCCCGGTGGAGCTCTCCTACCGGGGACGCATTCACGTGCAGGTGAGGAGCGTGAGCGCCAAGATCCCTCGAGATCCCGAGGTCGCAGCCCGGGAGCTTGGGAAGCTGAGCGTGAAGGTCCGCCTCCGGGTACGCCTGGGGACATTCCTGGCGGTGCTGCTGGCTGGTCCGGTCTGCTCGGTGGGAGAGTATGTGCCGGCGTCCCGCCTCACCGGCAAGGGGCTCTTCCAGAGCATCCAGGTGCGCGCCTTCCGCTTGAAGCTGAAGGAGAACGTGAGCGCGCTCCTGTGGGGACAGAGGTTGGCCCTGGGGGCGGGCGGACACCTGGAGCTGCGCGACCTGCAGATAGACACCTCGGCCAGGAGCGCGCGGGGAGCGCTCCTGGCCAGGCTTCCCATCAGGCAGGGGAGCTCGTTGGTCACCCGCTCGGGCTCCCTCCGCACTGGCAGGGGAGTGATCGCGCTGGAGGGACACTTTGGCAAGCGTGCAGGGGTCTGGAAGGTGCGCCTGGGGGGAGGGGATGGCCCTGGCTTGCGGGTCGTGCTGGAGCGGAGCAAGGTGACCTACAGCGTCACCGACGCCGCCTTCGACCTGGACCTGGAGCGGGGGAGCGTCACCATCGCCTCCTGCGCCCTCGAGGTCAGAGGTCGAACGCTCACCGCGCTGGGCCCGGGATGTCGTCCCAAGGTGGCCTTTCGGCTCCGGGGGACCGCCAAGATCGCTGGCCTGGGGCGCATAGAGCTGAGCACGCCGCCTCGCCACCTGGAACGTCTTCTGCTGGTGGCCCAGCGGGAGATCCAGAGGCTCGGCGCTCCAGGGGTTGGGGTGTCCATGAGCGAGGGGTTCTTGCGTCGGGTCTTTCGGAGGCACCTGTGGTCCAGGCTCAAGGCAAGGGTGCTCAAGCTCAAGCCGCCTGGATTCGAATCCATGAAGGTGACCGCGCCCAGCATCTCCCTCGGCCAGCAGCAGGTCCACTTCGCGGGCCACATCAGCCTGGCCACGCCAGCGCTTCCGTTCTCGGTTGAGGCCGACTTCAGGGGAGGGCTGGCGTTGGCCGTGGAGGGGGACAGCTTGCTGCTTGCGCCGCGGGTGGTGTTCGTGGGGGTGAGCCTGGCGGCGGCCGAGAAGATCCGCAGGCAGGACGCGCTGCTGCTCCCGGTGCTAGACAGCCTCGTGGCCGGAATCCTGGACGGCTTGACGGCTCAGCCCCCCGACCCCCTGAGGGTCTCCCTGCGCCTGGAGCGCTCCGCGCTTCTCACCCGCAAGGGCATTCGGGTCAAGGGGCCGGTGCCCATGGTGGTGTCAGCCCTGGAGGACACGCGGTTTTTTCTGGGCCTGGGTAGAAGCTCGCTGCTCGTCGACGGCAAGGGGCTGCACCTGCTGGCAGAGGTGCGTCTCTCCCGAGGCTCCCCGGCCAGGGCCCATTCCGCCTCGGCAGCTCGGCCCGCTGGCGGGGGAGGGCGCAGCCCCCGGGAGATGTTCAAGGCCTTCTCGACAGCCTTTTGGAAGCGCTGGAAGCGTCACCTGGACCTGCCATCTTCTGGTGCGAGGGCAGAGGTGGCGGTGTCCAAGGCCGCCATGGCGAGGGCCATCAACAGGGCCCTCGCGAGGCCCCTGTTTTGCATCTCGGCGAAGGTGGATCGCCCGCGCCTCGTGGAGGTCAAGGACAAGACGGTCTGGGTGAGAAAGCCCCGCTGCGACCCGGCGGCCTGGAGCAAGCTCCACCCGCGCCCGGTGCGCGACTGCGTGGCCCAATGCACTCGGCCCGACTGCGGACGTTGCTGGCGTCACCCCATATGCTGTACCAGGCGCAAGGCCGCCTGCCTGGCCTGCAAGGCCCGGCACAGGGCCAGGCTCTCGTCCTGGAGGCTCCGCCGGGCCGGCTGGCGGGTCAAGTGCAAGGACGCGGTTCGCTCGGTGGCCACGCGGCTGGCGAACGTAGGTTCAGTCTCCGCGTGGCTCTCGCTGCGCTCCGACGCCAGCGCGTGCATCCACCGGGTCCGTGTCCGCTCGGACCTGACGGACGTATCGGTGCTGGCCACCGCGGAGCTGACTGCGCGGGTGGGCTACGGTGTCACCTTTCAGCCCAGACGGGTGGGGCGACTGGTGTGCACGAGCCGCTTCGAGCACACCGGCGAGCTCAACGCCGCCGTGCAGCTCGACCGAAAGGTCCTCGGGGTGTCCGGGCTCTCCTTCTCCCGGGGGGCCTTCAGCTTCGTGACCAGCCCCGTGCCCTTGAATGTCCGCATAGACCCCTCCCCTGTGCGCCAGATCGTGGAGAGCCGGCGCTTCAGGGCGAGCTGCCGGGTGCTACGGGTGGCGGGAAAGCTTGCCTACATGTTCAACATCAAGGACTTTCGTACCCGCTACAAGGAGATCACCCGCGGGCAGTTCACCTTCGTCGTTCCGCCAACGGTGCTGAGCGTGCCCTTCGGAGGGTTCACGGTGAAGGTGGACGGGGAGCCCTTCGCGCTCTCGCCCCACTGGGGCCGCAGATCCATCAGCCTGCGGAACTGAGGGACCTCAGCCTCCAAAGGCCGGCAGGATCACCTCCACGCGGTCGCCAGCTTCTAGTCGCACCTCACCCAGGGAGTCGTGCGAGACGTAGCGGCCGTTGTGCTCCACCACGGCCCTTTGGATGGGCTCGCCCTGGCGGACCAAGAAGGCCTCCAGGAGCTCACTGGCCCTGGCCGTCACTGGCTCTCCATTGAGGGTGATGGTTATCTCGGGCTCAGTCATCGATCTTGCAGTAGCCCTTGGTGTCGGGCTGTGGCGACTCGGCGGCCACCGGCCTGCCGGTGCGCAGGGCCGTGGCCACCTGCTGCGCTGTGAGCGGGAGCCTCTCGAAGCGAGCTCCCAGGGCATCGTGGAGGGCGTTGAGCACCGCCGGGATGGTGGGCATGATGGCGCCCTCTCCCACCTCCTTGGCGCCATAGGGGCCGTTGGGCTCGTCGGTCTCCACCACGATGCAGTCCACCTTGGGCATGTCCATGGCAGTGGGGATCTTGTAGTCCGCCAGGTTCGCGTTCAGGCACCTGCCCTTAGCGTCGAAGCGCACCTGCTCGAAGAGCGCCTCGCACAGCCCCATGGAGACCGAGCCCTGCATCTGCCCCTCCACTGAGGTGAGGTTGATGGCCTGACCGCAGTCGTGGGCGTCGGTGACCGAGTCGACCGAGATCTGCCCTGTCTCCAGGTCCACTGACAGCTCCACCACCTGCGCGGAGCAGCCGTATGCAGGCGATGTCCCCACGGCAGCGCCCTTGAACTTGCCCCCCAGGATCGGGGGCTTGTACCCGCCAGTGGCCACCATGGTGCCGCGCTCCAGGAAGGCCAGCCGAGATGCCTCCCGGAAGGTGAGCGGGCCATCCGTCGGGTTGTCGGTCCAGCCCCGGTGCTCCTTCGTGTACTGGGTGCGGAGGGTGGCAAAGTCCAGATCCACCCCCTCCGCGGGGAGCACCAGACCGGCCTCCACCCGCAGGTCGCTCATGGAGACGCCCAGGCGCTCGGCCAGGACCTCCAGCACCTGGTCGCGGACCTTCTGCGCGGCCTCGCGCACCGCGTGGCCGGTCATGAGAGTCTGGCGGGAGGAGTAGGCGCCCAGGTCCACCGACAGGTCCGTGTCGCCGGAGATCACCCGGACCTGGTCCAGGTCCACTCCGATGGTCTCTGCCGCGATCATGGCCAGGGCCGTGTCTGTGCCCTGGCCTATGTCGGCGGCGGCGCTGCGCACCAGCACCGTGCCGCCGTCCTCCTGCAGCTTGACCTCCGCTGTCGAGTGGAAGGTGTCCGAGCGGTAGATGGGGTAGCCGGCGCCGCTCACAAAGAAGCCGCAGGCCACGCCGATGCCGCGCCCGCGGGGGAGGCGGCCCCTCTTCTCCTGCCAGCCGGAGCCGTCGCGCACCGCCTCGATGCACTCGCGCATCCCCAAAGAGGACATGTTCAGGTCGTTGCAGGTGACGTCACCGGCCTCCATCATGTTCTGGAGGCGAAGGTCCACGGGATCCGCGCCCAGCTTCTCGGCGACCTCGTCGAGGAGCCGCTCGAACAGGGCCCTTGCGATCACGCCGCCATGGCCCCGCTGCGCCCCACAGGTGGGCTTGTTGGTGACCGAGCGGGTGCCCTTGTAGCGCATGCTCGGGAGCTTGTACGGCCCTCCCAGCAGAGAGCCCGCGTAGTAGACGGTGGCGATGCCAAAGCTGGCGTAGGCGCCCCCGTCCAGCAGCGCCTCGTGGTCCAGAAACAGGAGCTTGCCGTCGGCGCTGGCGCCCAGGGTCATGTGGTGGATGAACTTGTGCCTGGCCCTGGAGTGGAGGAACACCTCCTCCCTGGTGAAGGCGATCTTAACGGGCCTGTGGGTTGCACGTGCCAGGAGGCAGGTGAGCAGCTCCATGGTGGAGCAGGCCGCCTTGGGCCCGAAGCCACCTCCAACCGCCGGCTTCACCACGCGCACCTTCCCCACCGGCATTGAGAGCACCATGGCCACGGTGCGCTGGATGTAGTGCACCGACTGGGTGGAGGTGGTGAGGGTGAGGTTGCCCTGGTCGTCCAGCTCGGCGATGGCAGCCTGGGGCTCGAGGAAGGCCCCGTCCTGCATCTCGCTCTCCAGCCGACCGGAGCAGATGACCGTGGCCTTTGCCCGGGCGGAGTCCACGTCGCCGAACTCCTGCTCCACCCTGGCGCTCAGGTTGCCCTCGTACATCGGGTGTATCTGCGGGGCACCCTCCGCAAGGGCCTGCCTGGCGTCCAGGATGATGTCCAGCGGCTCATACTCCACCTCGATGAGCTCCAGCGCCTCCCTCGCTGTCTCCAGGTCCACCGCCGCCACGGCGGCCACCTCGTCCCCCACGTACAGCACCTTGTCCCTTGCCAGCACCCGCTCGTCGTAGCGCGCCGGGCTCACGCCGAAGGGGATCTCCGGCACGTCGGCGGCGGTGAGCACCGCCTTCACCCCTGGCAAGGCTACAGCCTTGGAGGTGTCGATGGACTTGATGGTCGCGTGGGCCACAGGGGAGTGCAGGATGGCCCCGTGGAGCATCCCCGGGAGGGTTATGTCGTCGGTGTAGAGCGCGCGGCCAGTGGCCTTTGCTGCGGCGTCCAGTCGGACCGCGCGGGTCCCCAGGATTCGGTGGTTGCTCATGGGCGCCCCCCTTCCCGGTCGCTGTTGTCCCCGGCGTGGGAGGTGGCCAGGGACTCCGCCGCCGCGAGGGTGGCCTCGATGATCTTCTGGTATCCGGTGCAGCGGCACAGGTTCCCGGAGAGGGCGACGCGCACATCCGCCTCCGTGGGGTCCGGGCAGCGGCGCAGGAGGGCGGCGGCCGAGAGGATCATGCCGGGGGAGCAGAAGCCGCACTGGATGGCGCCGGCCTCCACGAAGGCCGCCTGCACCGGGTGAAGGGACTCGCCAGCGGCCGCGCCCTCGGCGGAGAGCCCCTCGATGGTGGTCACGGTTCTGCCGGCGGCCTGGAGGGCGAGCACGAGGCAGCTATTGACCGGCTCCCCGTCCAGGAGCACGGTGCAGGCCCCACAGTCTCCTTCGCCGCACCCCACCTTTGTGCCGGTCAGGCCCAGCTCGCCGCGCAGCACCTCCGCGAGGGTCGCGTGGGTGTGCACGGCCACCTCCAGCGGGGCGCCGTTGACTGTCATGGAGAGCATCTTCTTCATGCCACACCTCCCTGTGCTTCGGCAATGTCCCCACCGCGGGCCCGGCGCCGGGCCCGCGCCAGGGCCCTGGTCAAGGCCCGGCGAGTGAGCACCTCCACCAGGTGCCTGCGATAGTCGGCAGAGCCGCGGAAGTCATCAATGGGGCTGGCGTCCAAAACGGTGGCCGACGCGGCCTGGGCGATCCTCTCGGGGGTGGGCTCTACACCCAGGAGAACCGCTGCCCCGGACGGGCCGGGCATGGGTCGTGGGCCCACGGAGCCAAGGCATATGCTGGCACCCTTGACGAGATCGCCCTCCAGCTCGAGCCAGGCCGTGGCTGAGGTGATGGTGATCTCCACCGCCTTGCGGTTGGTGAGGGTTTCGAATGCCGAGGATGCCGCGACGCCGCTGGGAGGGAGCTGGATGGCGGTGAGGAGCTCATGGGGCTCCCTGAGGGTGGCTCCTGGTCCTGTGATGAAGGACTCTGCCTCTACCTCGCGTATCCCCTCCTTGCTGGAGAGCTGCAGTCGGGCGCCGTGCACAATCACCGGCGGGGCCGTGTCGGCGCATGGGCGCGCGTTGCACAGGTTCCCCCCGATGGTGGCCCTGTTGCGCACCTGCGGGGAGCCCATGTGGCCGGCCGCCTCTGCGAGGGCCGGGGCCAAGTCGGCCACCAGCGGGTCGCTGGCCAGGGCAGCCATGGTGGTCATTGGCCCCACAAGCAGCCCACCATCGTCAGCGCTCCGCACGCCCGAGAGGACTGGGATCCGGGCCAGGGAGATCACCAGCGACGGTCGCCGCTTCTGCTGGCGCAGGTCCCGGAGCAGGTCCGTGCCTCCTGCCGCGGCCACCGCGTCGGGGCTGTGCTCAGAGAGGGCTGCGAGAGCCTCGTCCAGGTCACGGGGCTCCAGATAATCGAAGCGTGCAGCTCGCATCGTAACGACTCCAGCTCGTGTTTGCTGGCTCGCAATGGAGCACAGGAGCGCCGCTCCTGTCAAGATATGGAGTGAATAGGTCCGGTTTGCCCGCCAGGGTAGCGATGTCTTGTACAGGAGCGCGGCGAGCCTACTTGCTCGCCGATCCCTCGCCGCCGACACATTCTCCGTTCTTCAGGGTGCACTCCCCCTTGTGCTTGCAGCGGCGAGAGCGCTTGCAGTCCGCGTCCTTGCCCACCACGCATTGACCCTCGGTGGCGGTGCACTTCCCCTCGCGCTTGCACACCCTGGCCGCCTCGCAGTCCTCGTCGCGCTTGACGACGCAGCTACCGGCCGACCGAGTGCAGTAGCCTGCCTCGATGCAGGCCGGGGTTGTCCTGCAGTCGTGCACCGGCGCCACGATCTTGGCCGAGGGCGCAGGCGAGCCCATGGAGCTCTGGGTAGAGGGAGAGCGCCTGGCAGGACTGCTGGAGGGCTCCTTGGAGCAGCCCGCGCAGATCACGGTGGCCATGACCAGCGGCAGCATCAGAGCGCCGAGCCTCCATGGCGGTGTCCGTATTGGCAATAAACAGGTGGTCGGGTCGGGATTGTCAGGCATCTCAGCTCTCGATGGGCGCTCGGATCAAGCCAGTATCAGGTGCCAGGGCGTGGGCGCTCGGGCACAGGACACAAGGTGCCCGCATACAATAGCGCATCTGTCTCACCCGGACCAGCCGCAACGTCCTTCCCCCTCCGGGGTTGATTCTCCGCAACTTGGTCCTTCCCCCTCCGGGGTTGATTCTCCGCAACTTGGCCGCTGCTCCACCGATACATCCAATATGACACTCGCTCGACAGATCCTCCCTGGCTCCACCTATCTCCTGTCAAGGCGTTGCACCCAGCGCCAGCTCCTCCTGAAGCCT
>JAJRWW010000147.1 GCA_024276595.1 Myxococcota bacterium | reverse complement strand
TGCCACCTCGGGGTCGGCCGGCGGGGCAGAGATTACCCGGGTGACGAAGGGCTCGTTGATGGGCGCCTGCCAACCATCTATCGTCACGGCCATGCAGCGGCTCACCAGGCGATCCATGTGCAGGTCTTCTGCGTAGCTGTCCGGGTCCCAGCCCGACTCGGGGATGGTGACGTCATCCATGGCCTCGAGCAGGGTGTCCAGGCAGCCCCCTCCGGCGAAGGCGAAGTCGAGAGCACCGCAGAGCATGGGCCCGTCCACGCCGAGGGAGGGGCTGGCGTCCAACAGGTCCGGGATGGCGCGCAGGGATGCCAGCCCCGCCTGACCGCTGGGGGTAAATTGGTGGGCGTTCTGCACGAAGGAGCGGGCAGAGAGGGCTCTGCGTGCTGCCCGGATCGTTGATCCGCGCCTGGCCCTTCGAGCCTCGCGGGTGCTTGTCTTTCGGGCCATGGTCTCGCCGTGATCTCACTGGCCACGATATCAGCCCAGGAAAATGAGTCAAAGCATTCGGAGAAGGAGAGGATCCCGCGCTCGGTGACAAAGAGCGTGCTTGTTGCGGTTGCTGGCGTTCGCGCAGTCACGGTCTGCTTACGCGGACGGTCGCTCGGCGTGCCAGCTACGGGCCCGGCGCAGGAGGTACGCCATGTTTGCGGCCAGCAGCAGGCCCATGCCCCAGAGGGCCCACCTGACGTGAGCGGTGGTGGGGTAGGGGGGACGCAGCAGGGCCATGTGGGCAACCAGGCAAAGCAGGGTGAAGCTGGTGGCGGTCGTGACCTTGCCCAGCGCGGTGGCGGTGATGTGCCGGGGGCCGCGAAGCACGTAGAGGGCCACGGCCAGCGCCATTGCGCCAGGGTAGCGTAGCAGCATGAGCAGAAGCAGTGGCCAGGGGAGGAGGCCCGCGCTCCACAGCCCCCATGCGAGGAAACCGAGCAGAGCCAGGTCGGCCATTGGGTCCAGCACTCTGCCCAGGGCGGTGTGCTGGTCGCGGTGCCTGGCGAGCCACCCGTCCAGCAGATCGGAGAGGACCAGCAGGGCGAGGAGGCCGGCCAGGATCGCTCGGGTGGACAGGCTGGCGCTGGGGCCTCCGAGGGCGATGGGGGCGGCGGCCAGGGGGGCAAGGCCAAGTCGAAGAAAGGAGAGGCCGTTGGCAGCGAGGAAGCGGCGCCGGTGGGAGCCGTCTTCCCGGCGTGCGCGCCCCAGGTGCAGCCATGTCCAGGCACAGACCAGCGAGTACCAGGCCAGGCACAGGGTGATCCACCCGAGCCCCACCCAAGTGGCTCCGCCAGCGGCAGCGGCGCCCAGCGTCCCGGCCCCGAGCAGCAGCCCGAGCGCGCCCCACAGGGCAAAGCTTCGTGTGCGCCCCGGCTCCTCCCGCCGCAGGCTCCCCGCCCGGTGCCACGCCGATCTCCAGAATGCAGACCATGCGGCCGTCCCGAAGCCACCGGCGGCCAGCCGGGCGAAAACGTCGTCCAAAAATAGCTGTGTTTCGGTCGGGGTCGTGTCGTCCGGTCGGCGGGCCATGCTACAGCCCGAGCGCAGCGATGAGCCGGGCCACCGGGGGGCGGTCTGCCGGAGACCTGGAGAGGTGCGCATAGACCAGGCGGCCCTTGGCGTCCAGCACGAAGTCTGCCCCGAGCTGGGAGAGGTCCTCGCCCTTTGCTGGCCTCTGGAGCTTTCGACCGCGAGCCACGAGGGTCATGTAGCGCCAGATCACTCGCGGCCCCCAGATGCGCCAGGCGGGTCCGCTCCCTACGCCGTAGGCGGCGTAGGCATCTCGGCTGGGGTCGGCGGCGATGGGGAAGGGGAGCCGAAGGTGCTCTCTGAATCCCTCGAGGTCTTCGGGTCTGGCAAAGCTTATCACCAGCGCTTCGGCGCCGCCCGAGCGCAGCTCTTCGTAACGGTCACGCACCTTCCCGAGGTGCTCCTGGCAGGGCAGTCAAGCCAGGTGCCGCAGGAAGATGAGCAGCAGCGGCCTGCCCAGGTAATCCGCGACGCTCACAGTCGAGCCGTTTTCCAGGGTCGCGCTGAAACCGGGAGCCTCTTTCCCCACTTTTGGCAGCTTCATGGTGTGATCTCTCTGGTGGGCTTCGAGCATGTGCGCCGAAAGGATCGAGCGCTCATCGATCCATGTCCTGGAAGATGGGCTCGAAGGGGCTGGCAAGGTCACGTTCGGCGAGCTCGGAGCGGTGTCGCCTCCACACGTCCACGTAGGCAAGGAGCACCTTCTTGCGCTTTCGCTTGGATCTCAGCGCATCTCGT
Organism: Myxococcota bacterium; assembly: GCA_024276595.1. Lineage (GTDB taxonomy): Bacteria > Myxococcota_A > Polyangia > HGW-17 > JAJRWW01 > JAJRWW01. The sequence goes on along the minus strand of JAJRWW010000147.1, from coordinate 1,105 downwards.
AGAGCCTGGGCTCGCTCCGTGAGCAGCGAATGAGCTGCCGCAATGACCGCCTTGCGCCTGCCGGTCCTTGGGAGACGATCGATTTGAGCCAGCAAGGACTGGGGCAGGGGGCTCCTGTGCTCGTCGTACTCCAGGCCATCGAGCAGGGCCGGGTGTGCCTCGACAGCCACGTCCAGGTACTTGTCCAGGATGGCCGAGGCCCCCAGGCCAAACTGCTTGCCAAAGGCCTCCCCCGACTGGCTCAGGGCCATGGAGACGAAGGCCACGAGGGCCTCGGCGTCCGCGTAGTCGAAGGGGTGGTCAACCACAGGCACGTCCCTTGTGCGCAGAGCGCTGGCCTCGAGCTCGTAGAAGTCCAGTCGTGTCATCGGGTGGGCTCTGAGCATGCTGGCCAGGCTGGTCACAGAGCTCTGGTGGTCTCCCTGGCTCGGCTGGCACCAGGCGCTGCAAAAAAGCTCTGAGATGGCTCCGTCCCGGACCAGCACCATGCCCACCTGGTTGCCGAGCTGGAGCCGTAGCACCCCCGTCTGTCTCGTGTCCAGCAGGTAGGCGATGAGCGCGTTCAGGTCCGTGAAGGCGAGCCGGAGACCACGGATCTGCGGGTCGCCCATGCAGATGGCGCGCAGGGCGTTGTAGTAGCGCTCCGACACGGCGCTGGAGTCAGCCATTCCCTGGGTGGCGGAGCGGTAGGCGTAGAGCACCAGGTCGTAGTCCACCGGCGCGATGTCCTCCTCGCGCCAGCGGAAGGCCACCTCCAGCTCGCCCCTGGCAAAGAGCAGCAGGTCGGCCCACTGGGGGTAGTGGATTGTCACCACTCCGAAGCCGCTCTCGGCGCTCTCCGCGTCCATGAGCAGAGGAGCCAGGTCTGTGTAGCGCAGGTCCACGGCCGAGGCTATTGGGTTGGTCTCCTCGGTGGGCAGCTCGAGGGTCCTCACCGGGCCCTGGTTGCTGGTGCTCGGGGTCTGGGAGTCGGTGCTGGGGAAGATGGCCTGATAGGCGTAGGCGATGGCGTTTGCCAGCTCTGTTCCGTCTGGATAGCGAGCATCCGGGGCCCGGGATAGGGCCGCCATCACCACCTGCTCCAGGGCCGGCGGGACCTTTGCCC
>JAJRWW010000146.1 GCA_024276595.1 Myxococcota bacterium | reverse complement strand
GCGCCGGACGGTCAACGATCTCTGGCGCAGGGGCAACAGCGCTGCCCACCTCTCTCCCGGGGAGGCTCACCGGGGATCTTTCGGAGACAGGAGCTGCAAGGTGCCGGCGACCCCCTCGCCGGGCTGGGAGGACCAGCGAATGGGCACCACCTGCAGTGGGAGTCCCCGGCGGCTCCGGGGCTCCAGGTCCCCGTGGCCGACAGCACCCTCCCGCTCCCAGCAGAGCAGCAGCGCCCCTGCGGCAGCGTCCCAGGCGTCCACCGCCGCCAGGAATCGACGCACCTGCTCGGGCGAGGTCGGCTCGCGGGGCAAAGGAGGCGGGATCCAGAGACAGCGCCGGCCTCCTGCAAGCTCCAGCATCCCGTGGATGAGCGGCTGTCCACGGGGCCCATGGAGTGCCCCGAGCCCCTGTCGGACCGCCCGCCTGAAGCTCTCCGCCGACTCGATCTGCTCGCCTGTGACAGGCAGCAGCCCCAGGCGCTCCACGGAGAAGCTCGCGCCACATCGATCGAGCCGCGCCCTGGTGATCTCCACCGCCTCCGCACCGATGTCGCAGCCGAGGAAGCTGCGCCCCATGCCGCTGGCCACGGCGAGGGTGGTGCCGCTGCCACAAAACAGGTCCGCCACCAGGTCGCCGGGCCGGGTGGTGGCGGCCATGACACGCCGGAGCAATGCCTCGGGCTTTTGGGTGGGATAGCCCAGCCGCTCGGGATCCTTCTGCTGGAGGTGGCCCACGTCCAGCCACACGTCCGGGGGGACCACTGGCTCGTCGTCGTAGTAGCGATAGATCTTCCCGGCGGACTTGATGGTGCGGTAGACGCGGCCGTCCTCGTCGGTGTGGCGCCGGAGGTGATTCCAGCTCTTGCGCGCCGCACCGCAGCTTGGACAGCGGTCGCGCCGCACCGCCACCGCCTCCGGAAAGAACCGCCAGCGGCTGGTGCGGCTGTACCAGAGGATCACGTCGTGCTTGCGAGAGAAGCAGCGGCGGGCGCGCCCGCCGCTGCTGTAGTGCCACACGATCTCGTTTCTGAAGCCGCTTGCGCCGAAGATCTCGTCCAGGGCGACCTTGGCGTAGTGGGATGCCCGCCAGTCCAGGTGCAGAAAGAGGCTGCCAGTGGGCGCGAGCAGGCGCCGCATCTGCACCAGCCGGTCCTTGAGCCACGGCAAGTATGAGCCCAGCCCCCCGTCCCAAGTGTCGGGGTAGGAGCGCTGGCGGTCAGTGCGGCCCACCCGCCGGCTCCGGCCAGTGGCAAAGGGCGGGTCCACGTAGATGAGATCCACGCTCCCCTCGGGCAGCCGCCCCATGAGGTCCAGGCAGTCGGCCTGCACCAGACGATCTCTCGATCCCGAGGGCTCCACGACCACCAGCGGTGGAAACAGGTTCAGTGAGTCGGAGGGCGCCGCGGACATTGTGGAAGGAGACAACCTCAGTCGCCTAAAACGGTCAAGAACCTGTTGGTGGACTTGTCGTTGAACCTCTCCCAGGTGATCCTGACGGGGTTGGCCACGAACCGTCCGTCCCGCTCCCGTATCCACAGGAATGCGGGCTGGGTCAGCCGATAGTCGGTCTGGAGCGGGAGGTCGTGGTTGTTGTACCCTCCCGCGGAGAAGATGGTGTAGAGCTTGTAGCGCCCATCGTCGTAGTCAGTGCGGAAGCCCGTGGACACCTTCTCGTGGGAGCGGATCATCACCCGGGCGCCCACGGCGTCCATGAAGGCGGTAAACTGCGACACCCCAAAGGCGAAGCGCTGCATCTGCTCCTGCAGCTTCGGGGGCACCTGAGGCACCATCACCGGGTCGGACCAGCACATCTGTAGCCGGACCTCCGGGTTGTTGAAGCCGCTGAGCCCCTTCCACTGCTTGACCACGTCGTGCCTCGGCACGCCACCGTGCACCATGAGGATGCGATCCAGCAGGACCACCGACGAGAGCTGATCGAACAGGCCCTTGGCGGCGACGAAGTACTCGGGGGGCAGGGTGGCCTGCCACCGCTCCACCGCGTCGGCGGGGATCACCGAGGAGACTATGCGCCCGTCCCGCTCGAAGAGCCATTCGTGGTTGCCCACCAGCGGGACCACGTTTCGAGGATACTCCACGAAGAGGCGGAAGACCGTGCGCACCACCCCCTCCCAGGCCCAGAACCCCCGGTCCAGGTAGTCCCCCAGGAACACGAGCTGGATGTCCGGCTCCGTCTCTGGGTCCGCCCGGTGGCGGGCCACCCGGCCGAAGAAGTCCGTCTGGGCGAGGATCGCCTTGAGGCTCCCGTAGCACCCGTGCAGATCCCCCACCACGATGTAGTCGGTGGATCGGGTCCGGCTGGCCGGGTAGCAACAGGCCAGGCAGTCCACGAAGGGCTCCTGGGGCGCCAGGTCCGCCAGGGATCCGAAGGCCTCCAGGCGCCCCCAGCCGCTCCTTCGCAGCTCACCGAGGGTGCTCACGGCGCGCTCCATGAGCGCCATGTCCTTCGCTGCGACGGCCTGGAGCTCGAGGGGATCCAGGGGGAAGGGAGACTCCAGCTCGTCCAGCAGCGGGTGGCTAAAGTGGTTGGGACAGGTCACGGGCTCTCGGCGCAAGGTGAAGTCGAAGGGGCGCTCCGGCTCCTGGGGCGGCTGGGGGGGCTGGCGGTCGAGCTCCGCCACCAGGGCATCCCGAAAGCGCAGCTCTGCCGGGTGCACGGTGCCGTCTGCCTCGATGAGCCGGTCCACGAGCTCCAGCACCGCTCTCCGCTGGACATCG
>JAJRWW010000007.1 GCA_024276595.1 Myxococcota bacterium | reverse complement strand
GGGAACGGGCGCCTGGGAGAGCACCCCGGAGAAGTCTGGCGTGGGCATGGGCGGCATCTTGCGGTGGGGCTCGGAGTGCTCCCGCACGCCGGTCTGGGGATCCATGGTGGCGGCGCGGGTCGTGGGGTCCGAGTCGCTGTTAACCCCGGTGATCACACCCAGGCTCAGGCCGTTGCCGTGCAGGTTCACGTAGCCGCCCGGGGTCATGCGCATCTCCAGGATGCCCTCTGCCCCCGGGGAGAACTCCGCCAGCAGCGAGCCGACGTCAAACTGACCCTCCAGCCCCAGCGGGTCCGGCAGCAGCCCGTCTATGAAGTCCTGCATCATGGGCAGCACGAAGGAGTTGACTATGAACTCGGTGATTGGATTGCCCAGGATTGCGTCCAGCCAGTCGAAGATCTGGTTCACGTAGTCCAGGTAGGTGTTCAGGTAGTCCCCCACGATGCCGCAGCCGCTGATGCTGAAGGTGATCCCGGCCAGCGACAGGTTGGAGAGGTTCACCAGCCGCAGGCGCAGCTCGCCATCCGCGTCGCGGATGTAGGGCTCGATGCCCACGGTCATGTGCAAGGGCTCCTGCCAGGTGTCGATGGCCAGGCCACAGGTCACGTCGATGATGCCAAAGCCGAAGATCTCCACCTCCACCCGGGCGTCCAGGATGAACTCCAGGTTGAGGGTGATGTCCACCAGCAGCATGGAGTTGTTGGAGGTCACCTGTACCCCGCCGGGGGGGATCTGCACGTCCACGTTGCAGCCCCCGGGGCAGGCGGTGAAGCGCACGCAGGCGCTGGAGCAGCTCCCAAAGGTGGACCCCGACTCCTCTATGACGGTGATGTCGGTCATGTCCTCCAGGATGCCGGGGATGATCGACGAGATCTTCTCCAGGCCCGTGGGAGTGACCCGGAGCTGCATCCCCCCCTCGATGGTCTGATCCATGGGCACCTCGTTGCCGTCGGGCATGGGCTGCAAGATGTCGCAGCCCGAGGTATTGCAGCTCGCGCCGCAGGAGATGATGAACACAATGCCAAGCGCCCAGCGGAGGGCTCTGTTTCGCCACATGATTGACCTCGAAGGCTCGGAAAAAGTGCTGTTTCTAGACTACCATCATTATCTTAGAGTTAAGCAGAGGCCGAAAGCCGTGTCAACGGCCTTGGCTTTGGGCTTTACTCAGGGCTTGACAGGACAGCCCGAGTCGGATAGTAACCTGCCTCGTCTTTTGAGACTTGCGCGCCCGTAGCTCAGTTGGATAGAGCGTCGGACTTCGAATCCGCAGGTCGGGTGTTCGAGTCACCCCGGGCGCGCGCTAGACAATAACCCTCTGGGCCCATAGCTCAATTGGCAGAGCAGCGGACTCTTAATCCGGAGGTTGAAGGTTCGATTCCTTCTGGGCTCACGAGTGGCGGGCCGCCCCACCAGGGGTGGCCCGCTTTTTTTTCGAACAGGTCGGGGCTGGCGGTGTCCGCCGGGTCACCTCTCGGTGCCCGACGGGCGGATCCGCTCGGAGATGGCCTCTGACGCCTCCTCGAGCCCATCCAGCTCGGCCAGGGTCGCGGCGGCGCGGCCTAGCCGCAGGTACGCGGAGGGATCCACCTGCTGTACGGTCACCCGCCTGAGATAGGTAGACACCGACAAAGGGGAGGCAGCCCTCCCAGGTGCTGCGCCCAAGGCCGGGGCTCCGCCTGGCAGCAGCACCCCCGCGCCGGTGACCCGGGTGGCCAGGGCGGCCGGGGTGTGGGGGCCCACCAGCAGCGTCCCGTAGCCCCGCAGCCTCCCCACCAGCTCGTCGGGCCGCTTCACGAGCAGCGAGAGGCGCTGGGGCGCCCTGGCGTTTGCCAGCGCCACCGCGGCCGAGAGGGACCTCACCACAACGGCCTGGGCGCGCCTAAGGGCGGCGGCGGCCGGGCAGGACCCACGCCCGCGCCTCCAGAGCCGCAGCCGCTCCCGCACCGCCTCTGCCAGGAGCTCGGACGTGGTCACTAGGGCGCAGGACCCGTCCGGATCGGCGGTGGCCTGGTCCAGCAGGTCCGCGGCCACGAACTCTGGGGCGGCGGTGTGGTCCGCCAGCACCAGCAGCTCCCCGGGCCCGGCGACCAGCAGGCGGCAGGCGCCTCCCCTCAGCTCGTCCACGGCGGCCGCCACCTCGGCGCCCCCCTGCCCCACCAGGCAGGTCACCGCAGCCACTGAGCCCGTTCCAAGGGCCATGGCGGCCAGCCCCTCCACCGAGCCCACCGGGAGCAGCTCGGTGACGTCGGTCATGTAGGCCGCCGCCAGCAGGTGGGGGGCCACCGCGCCGGACTCCTCCGGCTCCACGGCGACGACCCTCCGCGCCACCCCGGCCACCGCGGCGCCGATGGCACCTGCCAGGAGCGTGGAGACGCGCCCGCTCCCCACGAGCACCCCGGCAGACTCCACCGGCACTAGCCGCTCGAAGACCGTCAGGCCGGGGGTGGGCTTGAGGTCGAACTCCTTGAGCGCTGCCAGCTCCCGCCTGGCCACCGCGCCGAAGTGACGACAGGCCAGCTCCAGGCCGGCCCTCGCCCGGGGAGCGAGCTGCCCGAAGGCGGCGCGCATGCCCTGTCGGCCAATGACCCGCGGCCCTTTGCGGCCAGCGACCCGCGCCGAGCGGCCAGCGACCCGCGCCGAGCCCGACACCCTGGCGGCCAGGGCTCGGTCTCCCCTGCGCCGCACCGCAGCGCAGCGCGCCGCCACCTCCTGCCGCTGCCGGGCGCTCATGCGCCTGGCGCCAGCCTTGAGCGGACCATCTCGCAGAATCTTCAAGGCTCACCTCCAGCAGGAGAGGACCCGCAGAGTCAGGATCTCCTCCTGCCGGCCCGGCCCCGCAGCTCCCTGTTGACGTCGTCCAGCGAGAGATCCTCTTGCACCAGGTTCAGCAGCACGAAGTACATGAGGTCTGCCGTCTCCCAAAGGACCTGGTCGCTGTCGTCCGCTCGCACCAGGGCCTCGGCCTCCTCGCGGATTCGCTCCTTGATGGCGCCCCGGTCCGCCAGCATGAGCTGGGTGTAGCTCTTGTGGGGATCCTCTCTGTCCTTGCGGTCCCGCATGAGCTGCTCCACCCGGTGGAGGTTGTAGGAGATGTCGCCAAAGCAGGAGTAGCGCCCCAGGTGGCAGGATGGCCCGGTGGGCTGGACCGTGAACAGCAGCACGCCACGGGTGCAGTCGGTTCTCACGGTGACCAGGTCGTGCGTGTTGCCAGAGGTCTGGCCCTTGGTGAAGACCTTGCCCTGACCGGCGCTCCAGTAGGTCGCCATGCCGGTCTGCAGGCTCATGAGCACCGCCTCGCGGTTGGCATGCACCAGCGAGAGCACCTGGCCGGCGGTGTCCTGCACAACCACCGGCAGCAGCCCGCTGCTCTTTTCGAAATCCAGCACCGAGAGAAAGGCCTCCGCCATGTCCGTGCCACAGGGGGCGCGGCCGTAGGTGACCATGCCGTCCACTCCCAGCCGGTCCAGCTCCCGCAGGTCCTCCACCGAAGAGAAGCCCCCGGCGGCGATGAGCCGGTGGCCCGGCAAGGCCGACTTGAGCCGCTCGAAGTGCTGCAGCTCCTGGGGCTCCATTCGCGCGCGGTGGCCCACGAGGGTGTACACAAAGCCAGCGCAGTGCTCCTGCAGCCGCGCTGCCAGGTCCACCGGATCCACCCCGGCCCTCCCGCCCCCCTCCCTGGGCACCACCCACCCGTCCCGAATGTCCATGGTCAGCAGGACCTTCTTGCGGGGAAAGCGCCGGATGAGCTCCTCGTCCCCGCTGGCATCCAGCAGGAGCTGCTTGGCGCCGGCCCGCAGGAGCATGTCTCCCCGCCGCTCGTCGAAGACCCCGCCGCCCACGCGACACTCCGTCACCCGGCAGATGCGCCGGACAATCTCCAGGTTGTCGCCCTGCCCGGCGGCAGCGTCCAGGTCCAGGAGGGCGATCTCACCCAGGCGGTAGAGAGCCCGAGCCATCTCCACCGGGTCGTCCGCGTACTCGTGGAAGGAGCCATCTCCGACCGCCACGACCCTCCCTCCGCGAAGCTCCATGGTCGGAATGATCATCTACTACCCCTTCCGGGCGGCCTCACCTGGATCGATACAGCTTGACCTGGTTGCGCCCGCTGCTCTTGGCGTCGTAGAGCGCCTGGTCCGCGGCAGAGATCAGGTCCGCGGCGGAGCTTATCCCCGGGGCCGGCAGCCCAGCCAGCCCCAGGCTCACGGTAACGGGCATCCGCACTCCATCCCAGACGAAGGCGTGCCGCTCCACGCTGCTGCGGATCCGCTCGGCCATGATGATGGCGCTCTCCACGGTAATTCCCCTGCTAATGACAGCGAACTCCTCACCGCCGTATCGGGCAAAAACGTCCTCGGCCCGCACCGACTCCCGCACCAGCTCGGCGAGGGACTGCAGCACATGGTCGCCGGCCAGGTGCCCGTAGCTGTCGTTGACGCGCTTGAAAAAGTCCAGGTCCATC
>JAJRWW010000145.1 GCA_024276595.1 Myxococcota bacterium | reverse complement strand
GCTCGCCCCGGCTGGGACCTCGGCTCCCTCGGCGGCCCGCCCTCAGGTGCTCCCCTTTCGGCCGCTCTGCTTTGCCCTCGTGGCTCGCGTGCTCTTGGGGGCAGCCCGGCTCCTCGTCCTTGGCTTTGGCTCAGATTCTGGCTCCTGCTGGGGCTCGGGCTCGGGCTCCTGCTCGGGCTCCTGCTCGGGCTCGGGCTTCTGCTGGGGCTCGGGCTCGGGCTCGGGCTCCTGCTGGGGCTCCTGCTCAGGCTCCTGCTGGGGCTCCTGCTCAGGCTCCTGCTCGGGCTCGGGGGCGCTGGCTGCTCTCGCCTTCTTCCGCTCCATTATCAGCCGCACCACTGTCTGGCTGGCCAGGTGGCAAAGGTGTGTGAGCTCAGCCAGGACCTCCTGGTCCGGTTCGCTCCCCACGCTGGCTCCGGCCACCACCAGCACCGGACGATCACCCACCTTCACCGAGGCCGCCACCAGGCTGGCGTCCTCCCCGCAACCGAGCTGCTCCAGGATCCGTTCCTCGACCACGTTGTTGGCCCCCTTGCTGGAGTGAACCGACCGCTCGATGGCCTTGGCCAGGAAGGTGTCCGACCGGGTGGGGACGACGATCCCGCGAATCATCTCCGGCACTATGCCCAGCCCGGCGCCACGCCAACCCATGAGCATTCCACCCTGGACCTTGAAAAGTGCGACGGACTGGAAATGGGGCACGCCGAAGCGTAAGAACACCTCGGGGAGGCCGTCCATGCCCACCAGGGCGTCCAGGGTGGCCTGGAAGTCCTGGGCTGCGAGCGCGTCCTTTCTCTCCTCCAGGGCGCGGCCCGTGGTGTCCACGGCAGCGTCCTCGCCCTCATCGTCGTCCACCACCTCGATGAGCAGCTCGTCCTCCAGGATGGGGATGTCCTCCTCGCGCAGCTCGCCATATTCTCCCAGGGGAGATGTGCCGACCGGGAGCGCCTCCTGCAGATCATCCCCAGGAGCATCCACGACCACGGCCCCGGCCAGCCATGGCTCGTCCAGCCCGGCCATGGGATCTCCAATCAGGGAGTCGGCCGCGGCCTTGCGCCGCGCTGCGGCGGCCTCGCTGTGGCTGGCGAGGCGGTCCATTATCTCAAGGACCCTCGGGTCGGGCTGGATCCCGTAGCAGCGGTGGAGCAGCATCTTCAGGCGCACCTCGTTGACACCCACGGGCACGATGTCGAGCTCATCCAGCTCGGGGAGCTCACCCAGCCGGTCCACCGCCGCCGGGTCGTGTACCAGGACGTAGAGCTGGCTGCCGAGCTTGCTCTGAGGCACCGCCCCGATCTCCTCGGCCTGCCTTGCGGTGAGCAGGGCGATGGCGCCCTCGGTGGGGTCCTGGGTGTAGTCTACCTTCCCGACCTGGTCCCAGCGCTGGGCCAGGAGCTGCTGCATGGCCCGCTCGGTGAGGAAGCCGAGGGCGAGAATGTTCAGATCGAGGCTGCCGCCATGGATCCGCTGCTCATCCCGAGCGATGGCTACCTGGGCCTCGGTCATCGCGCCGCTTTCGAGGAGGAGGTCTTCAAGCGAGGACATGGCTTCTCTCCGTTCTGTCTTGCATGGGCGGGCTGGCGCTCCCCTTCTGCTCTGGCTGTATGGCCGAGGTGGGCTCTGCCGCCACATCTGGTTTCCCCATTATAGGTAATGGGGAGCAGATGGGACAGTTTTCTCTGCCATGACGGGATCTTGGCCAATGGAGAGCCCCGTGGAGCCGGTCGTGCGTGTACTACATGTAGGATATTTGACTTCATTGTACTACCTTGGTAGGATCAGTGCACGCCATAGAGAGGAGCGTTTGGAATGATTCATGAGAACGAAACCGCCGAGCGTCGCACCAGCCACCGGTTCGACAAGGTCTTTCAGGTGGAGATCTCCAGCGAGATCTTCGGAAGCTACGTGTGCGTGGCGAGAAACGTCTCGGCTGGAGGGATCTTCCTGGAGACGTTCGATCCTCTCCCCCTGGGGAGCGAGGTGCGGGTACACTTCGAGATCCCGGACTCCAGCGGCGAGGTGGTCGCCATCGGCGAGGTGAAGAACCACTACTATCTCAACTATCAACAGGACGGGGTTCCCAGGTCGCTCATGGGGATGGGGGTTCGATTCAAGGGGTTCGAGGAGGACAGCGAGCAGACCCTGGAGCGCTCCCTTCTGGGCTTCCGCACCCTGCACTGAGCAGCAGCTCGCCTGCCAACTCATCTCCTCGGAGGCGTGGGTTTTTTGCCCGACTGCGGCGCCTGTGGTATCGCTTGGATGTGCTCTGTGATAGCGAGGAATAGCCGTTGATTCGCCTGTTTGGAGTGTCCAAGGGTTATCCCAGCCGCGGCCCGGTCTTGCGGAGGCTGGACCTGCACGTGGCCAGAGGGGAGTATCTGATCATCTGCGGCGCCTCCGGGGCCGGCAAGACCACCCTCATGCGGATCGTCACCGCGGCGGAGCGGCCGGACGCCGGACAGGTGATGGTCGCCGGCAGGAACCTGGCCAAGCTCAAGCGGTCGGCGATCCCCTATCTGCGGCGGAACATTGGGGTGATCTTCCAGGACTTCAAGCTGTTGGGGGGGAGCACGGTCACCGAGAACGTGGCGCTGCCCCTTCGCATTTGTGGGATCCACGGGCGGACCTTGCGGGACCGGGTGGAGGAGGTGCTGGAGCTGGTGGGCCTGGAGGACAAGCCCTTTGCCAGGTGTGAGGAGCTCTCAGGGGGCGAGCAGCAGCGGGTGGCCCTGGCTCGCGCCCTGGCGTCGGAGCCGGTGATCTTGCTGGCGGACGAGCCCACCGGGAACCTGGACCCGGAGGCCACGGCCCAGGTGCTGGGGCTGCTCGACCTGGCCCGGGATCGCGGGCTTACGGTGGTGCTGGCCACCCACGACCCACAGGTCATCGGCGCTGGCCAGGCGGATCGGGTGCTGGAGATGACAGAGGGCAAGCTGGAGACTCGCGCGCTGCGCTCTGGGGTTTGGCTGGAGCGTCCCGAGGAGCCAGACACCCGAGGCGAGCGCGAGATGTCGCTCATCCTGTAGCCCCTGAGGAGCCATGTTCACTTTCGGTTACCACGTCAAAAGAGCCCTGGTGGGAGTGAGATCCCGGCCGTGGGCGCAGGTGCTCACCCTCGGGAGCGTGGCCCTGGCCATGGTGCTGGTGGGGAGCGTGCTGCTCATTGCCCAGAACTTGAGCAGGCTCACGGACGACTGGGGATCTGGCGCCACCGTGGCGGTGGATCTCGCGGAGGCGGTGCCACCGGCCGACGTGGCCCGGATAAGGCAGGCGCTGAAAGAGACCCCCGGTGTGAGGCGCGTCACGTGGGTCAGCCCGGCCCAGGCCAAGAGCCGGCTGCTGCGCGGCCTCGGTCCGGACGCCCGCCTGGTGGCGGAGGTGGACGAGTCCTTCTTGCCCGCCTCCTTCGAGGTAGTCCTGGGAGGGGATCGATCCACGGTGCTCGCCGCCCAACGGCGCATGACCCGCATGGCCAAGGTGGTCCCTGGTGTGGAGTCGGTGCGCACGGTGGAGACCTGGTTTCACCGCCTTGGGCGGCTGGTGACAGGGATCCGCATGGCTGGCCTCGGGCTGGGCCTGCTGGTGCTCTTTGCCTGCGGGTACATCATCATGTCCACCGTGCGTCTCCGGTTCGTGGATCGCCGCCAGGAGCTGCAGATAATGCGGCTCATGGGCGCCACCGAGCGCTTCATTCGCACCCCCTTCCTCATGGAGGGCGCCCTGCTCGGGCTGGTGGGGGCCGCCCTGGCCACCGGGATGCTGTACGGGCTGTTTCTGCTCCTGGGGAGCCGGATACACTCCCTCTTCGGGACGTCCGTGAGCGTCTCGAAGCTGGGCTTTTTGCCCCTCAGCCAGGTCGCCTACGGTCTTGGTGTCGGCGCCCTTTGTGGGCTGCTGGGCTCCTGGTTTGCCACCAGGAGCGGGGCCGATGCGTAGCCGGGCCGCCCTCGTCCTGGGGCTGGGGTCGCTGTGCGTGGCCTCGCCCTCGGTGCTAGGCGCGCCCCAGGGGCGGAGCCCGTCCAAGGCAGGTGGACCGGCCAGGGCGAGGACAACCATGTCGGAGCTGCTGCGGCGGGAGCTGTCAGCCCTTCGCCAGCTTCGGAGCCAGCGGGTGGAGCTGCGCCGGGTCCGCATGGGCCGGGTCGCCGTGGAGGGGGAGCTGCGCCGCATTGGCGTGGCCCTGGGAGAGGTGCGGCGGCGGCGGGAGGGGCTCCTGAAGGTGATCCGCCGTCGGAGCGCCTTGCTGCGGGCCCGGATGCGCGCGCTCTATCGGCTGGTGCGGGCCACGGCTCGCCTCCCGCTTCTCGACAGCAGGCGCGCTCACATCCACACCGACGGCCGGTACGCTCTGCTCCGAATCCTGGGCCGGGACCAGCGGGAGCTGCGCCACCTCCGGGCGGAGCTGGGCCGGCTGGCCACAGAGCTGCGGAGCGCGCGTCGCAGGAGGGGGGAGGCCAAGGCCGTGCTGGTGGACCTGGCGCGGCGCAGGGACCGCATTGGCGCCCGGGTGGCCCAGTGCAGGCAGGAGCTGGCCAGCCTGCGCCACCGGCGGAGGGGTCACAAGGGGCAGGCGTCTGAGTGGAACGCCACCGCTCGAGCACTGCTTCAGAAGATAACGGCCCTGGCAGAGCGGCTCCGGCGGGAGGCGGTCACCTTCGAGCAGCGAAGGGGGAGGCTCACCCGGCCGGTCCCCGGGATGATCGTCAAGTGGTTTGGGGAGCGCAAGATCCTGGGGACAAAGGTGACAAGCCTCTCCAAGGGCGTGGAGATCTCCGCTCTCCCCAACTGGAAGGTGCGCGCCCCCGCTCCTGGGACGGTGCGCTTCACGGGGAGCGTCGTGGGGTTCGGGAAGGTGGTGATCATCGACCACGACGAGGGCTACATGTCGGTGCTGGGAAACCTCGAGAGGCTCCTGGTAAAGGTGGGAGATCGGGTGGGTGAGAACCGGGTCATCGCCATGTTCGGCCGGCGCTCACGGCGAGCGCGACCTTCCATCTACTTTGAGCTGCGCCGCGGCGGACGTGCCATCGACCCTGTGCCCTGGCTCAGGGGGGGGATGGTCGAGCTCCGCAAGCGTGGCCCAAGGCGCCGCCGGCGCCGCCGTCCCGTGGCTGCACCCCCGGCCAGTGGCTCCCGCTCCACCGCATCCACACCCAGCGGCCTGGCACAGCGGTAGCGCTCGCGTCACCGCGGGAGGTGCTGGCCTTGGGGAGGGCTACTCGATGTCCAGCTTGTCCAGGCGGTAGCGCAGGGAGCGAAAGCTGATCCCCAGGAGCCTCGCGGCCTCCTTGCGCACCCCCCCGGACTGCTCCAGCGCCTGGCGAATGTAGTCCCTCTCCACGTCGGCCACGATGGCCTCCAGGTCCACCCCCTCCGGTGGGAGCTCGCCCACGCAGGGGCGTCGGGCTGTCAGCCCGTGACTGGGTGGAGCCAGGTGGGTCGCTGTGAGCACGGGGCCGGGCGCAAGGGTCACCGCTCGCTCCACGATGTTCTCCAGCTCACGCACGTTGCCGGGAAAGTCATAGGCCAGCAGGCCTCGCATGGCCTCCGGCTCCACCTCCACGATGCGCTTGCTCTGCTCCGGGGCGAGCTTGCGTATGAAGTGGTGCACCAGCAGCGGGATGTCCTCGGGGCGATCCGCAAGACGGGGCACCACTATGTTGATCACGTTCAGGCGATAGTAGAGATCCTGCCGGAAGCGTCCCTCGGCCACCTCCACATCCAGATCCCTGTTGGTTATGGCGACCACGCGCACGTCCACCTGGCGGTCCCGGGTGCCGCCCACTGGCCGCACCGCCCGCTCCTGCAGGACCCGCAAGAGCTTCACCTGAAGGGAGATGGGCATCTCGCCCACCTCGTCCAGCACGAGAGTCCCTCCCTGGGCCGCGAGGAACATCCCCTCGGAGTCGGAGGTGGCCCCTGTGAAGGCGCCCCGGACGTGGCCGAAGAGCTCTGCCTCCAGGAGGTTCTCGGGGATGGCACCGCAGTTGATGGCGACAAAGGGCGCGCCGGCCCTGGGAGAGGAGTTGTGCAGGGCCCTGGCAACCAGCTCCTTGCCAGTGCCAGACTCTCCGGTGATGAGCACGGTGGATCTGGTCTGGGCCACGTGCCGCGCCAGGTCGAAGAGCTGACGCATGGCCTCCGACTTGCCCACCAGGTCCTCGAAGCGGTGGCGCCCCACGAGCTGCTCCCGCAGGGAGTTGACGTCCTGGACCAGCGCTCGCTTCTCCAGGGCTCGGCCTATGACCAGCCCCATCTCGTCGATCTTGAAGGGCTTGGTCAGGTAGTCATAGGCGCCCGCCTTCATGGCCTCGATGGCCGTCTCGGGGGTGGCGAAGGCGGTCACCATCACCACCTCCGTCTCGGGGGAGCGCTCCTTGACGGCCCGCAGCACATCGAGACCGGAGACCTTTGGCATCTTCAGGTCCGTGATGACCAGGTCGAAGCTCTCCTCGGCGATGATATCGAGGGCCTCGGCGCCGTTGGCCGCGGTGCGGAAGCTGTGGCCCTCGCGCTTGAGGTAGATGGTCACCCAGTCCCGGACGCTGGCCTCGTCATCCACCACCAGGATGTGTCCGCGATAGGTTGGGGCGGTGCTGCCTGTGGTCATGGAGAGCTCTCCTCGGGGTGATGGGATGATGGGCCTGGACCTCTCCGCCGGAGGGTCACCACCACGAACCCGGCCACTCTCCACAGGGCGGGCAGCCGGGTGGCCAGGCGCTCCATGGAGCCCAGCCAGCGGCCCAGCAAGGGCACCGACAGGAGGCCGCCTGCAGGGGTCAAGACGCGGATCCCCCGCACCGCCTCCAGGTCGAGGTCGGGGGGGAGCATCCGGAGGAGGTCCTCCAGGGTGTCGTAGCGCGTGTGCACGTGCCCCTCGTGCAGATCCGAGGAGACCGCGCGCATGGGCCCCCGCCGCCGGAGGAGCCCTCGCAGGCTGGCCGGGTTGTACAGCTCCACCACCACGCGCCCACCCGGGCGAACGACCCTGGCCAGCTCTCGGAGGGCAGCCTCGGGCCTGGGGAGGTGCGGGAAGGCCTTGAAGCAGCAGGCCACGTCAAAGGCTTCTGCTGGGAAGGGGAGGGCGAGGGCGTCGCCCTGGGCCACCATGAGCGCTCGCCGGCTGGCGCTGCGCAGCATCCCCCGTGAGAGGTCCACCCCCACCGCCCGGTGCGCCACCTCCTGGAGGCCCATGAGGGTCAGGCCGGTTCCCGTGGCCACGTCCAGCACCCGTCGGTCTGTGACGAGGGGCGCCAGGAGATCCAGCTCGAGCTGGTCCACCAGCTCATGGTAGGCGTGGCCCCGGTGCAGATCGTAGCGCCTGGAGAACTCGTCGTAGTACTTCCTGTTGTCAACGCTCATGGTGCTCGCGCCTGTGCTTCGAGAGCTCATGGTACAGGGCCCGGTGGCGCGTGGCCAGGATCCCCGGGCTGGCCTCCCTGAGCCACCAGCGTCGCGCCTCGGAGGCGGCCTGTCGGTGGAGGGCCGGCTCCTTCAAGAGCCTCAGGGTGAGGTTGGCCAGGCGCTCCGTGTCCCGCTGCGGGGCTCCCCAGGCCGCCCCGGCGGTTACGAGCTCGCCTAGGGGGCCCGTGCTGCAGACCACGGCGGGGACCCCGGCCGCCATGGACTCCAGCAGCGCAAGGGGGATGTCCATCTTGTCAGGCAGGCGCCTGGCCGGGAAGATGGCCACGTCCGCGGCCGCAGCCAGCTCCGGGGCTCAGTCGATGGTCGAGAGCAGGTGAATACGGGAGCGGATCCCCTCGGGCTCGCTGGCAATCCGCGCGGCGACGGCGGCGCGAACAGCCTGGTGCATTGCCCCCTTGGGCCGGCAGGCGAGCACCCCGTGGGCGTCGCAGCGT
>JAJRWW010000144.1 GCA_024276595.1 Myxococcota bacterium | reverse complement strand
CTCCACGCCCACCTACCCTTCGTACGCCACCCAGAGCACGAGCGGTTCCTGGAGGAGGACTGGCTCTACGAGGCGATGCTGGAGACCTACATCCCGCTGCTTGGGACCATCTCGGGCTGGGAGGCCGACGGAGTGGGCTACTACCTGGCCCTCTCGATCTCCCCGCCCCTGATGAGCATGCTCGCCGACGATCTGCTCACCAGCAGGTTCGAGCGCCACCTGACGCAGCTCACCAGGCTGTGTGACTCGGAGCTGCGGCGCACCAAGGGGGACGAGCGGCTGCATGGGCTCGCCACCCAGTATCGGGCCGATGTAGAAGGCGCCTGGGAGACCTGGCGCGCTCACGGAGGGCGGCTACTCCGCGGCTTTGCGGAGCTGGCAGAGCGCGGACGCCTGGAGCTCATGACCTGCGCCGCCACCCACGGGTACCTGCCCCTGCTCAGGCCCGGTCCAGGGGCGGTGGGAGCTCAGATAGCCGCTGGCGTGAGCTGCTTCGAAGAGCAGGTGGGCTGGTCACCTCGGGGGATCTGGCTCCCCGAGTGCGCCTACTATCCGGGCCTCGATGAGCTGCTGGCAGAGCACGGGCTGCACCACTTTGTCCTCGATGCCCACGGCGTGCTGCTGGCAAGGCCCATGCCTCGCGCTGGGGTCTGGGCCCCCATCCTCTGCGCCGGGTCCCTGGTGGCCGCCTTCGGTCGGGACCTCCAGACCGCGCGACAGGTCTGGAGCAGAGACGAGGGCTACCCCGGAGACCCCGTCTACCGGGAGTTCTATCGCGACATCGGCTACGACCTGGATATCGGCTACGTGGGCCCCTGGGTTCAGCCCGACGGCGCGCGCAAGAGCACAGGGATCAAGTACCACAGGATTACTGGCCCCGGGCCGCAGAAGGAGATCTATGACCGGGCCGTGGCCAGGGAGCGAGCGCGGGAGCACGCGGTGCATTTCCTGCGGGCCCGGAGGCGGCAGGTGGCGACCATGGCAGATCTGCCAGGGTCGCCTCCGGTAATCCTGTCGGCCTACGACGCCGAGCTGTTCGGGCACTGGTGGCACGAGGGTCCCTGGTGGCTGGACTCGCTGGTGCGGCTCCTGCCGCGAGAGGCGCCCGAGCTGGCCCTTACGAGCACGGAGGAATACCTCAACCGCTACCCCAGCCAGCAGGTGGCCACCCCGGCCGAGTCGAGCTGGGGCGACGGGGGTTACCACCAGTTCTGGTGCTCGGACTCCAACGCCTGGATCTATCCGCGGCTTCACCTGGCGGCGGAGCGAATGACGGACCTGGCCAGGGTTCATCCCCAGGCGCGGGGTGCCCTTCGTCGGGCGCTCGACCAGGCGGCCCGTGAGCTGCTGCTGGCCCAGAGCTCGGACTGGGCGTTCATCATGCAGACCCACACGGTGGTGGAGTATGCCCGGCGTCGCACGTCAGATCATCTCCGGAGGTTCTTCCAGCTCAGCCAGATGTGCCTGGCAGAGGATGTGGACGAGCGCGCGCTGGCGGAGATGGAGGGCAGAGACAACATCTTCCCCCACCTGGACTACCGGATCTACTCACCCAGAAAGATCAGTCAATAACCTGAACCATCGACACACGGGAGCATCAACATGAGTCGACCCCTTGCCATTACCGCGACCGCGGCCGCCCTCGCCGGCCTGCTCCTGGCGCCGACGCGACCCGCGGAGGCCTGCACCAGCTTCATCGTAACCAAGGGGGCGTCCAAGGACGGCTCCACCATGATCACCTACGCGGCGGACTCCCACTCGCTCTACGGGGAGCTGTATTACCGCCCCGCGGCCACCCACCCGCCCGGCGCGAAGAAGAAGATCTTCGACTGGGACTCGGGAAGGTACCTCGGCGAGATCGACGAGGTGCCCAAGACCTACCGGGTGGTGGGAAACATGAACGAGCACCAGCTTGTGATCTCGGAAACCACCTACGGCGGCCGCAAGTCCCTGCGAAACCCCAAGGGCGGCATCGACTACGGCAGCCTCATGTGGACCGCGCTGCAGCGGGCCAGGACCGCCCGGGAGGCTATCCGGGTGATGATCGCGCTGGTGGACAAGTACGGCTACTATAGCTGGGGAGAGACCTTCTCCATCGCGGATCCCAATGAGGTCTGGATCATGGACCTCATTGGCAAGGGCCCCGGGATCAAGGGCGCGCTTTGGGTGGCGCGCCGGGTGCCGGACGGCTACGTGGCCGCCCACGCCAATCAGCCCCGGATCCATCGGTTTCCTTTGAATGATCCGAAGAGCTGTCTCTACGCGAAGGACGTCATCTCCTTCGCGCGGGCCAAGGGGTGGTTCAAGGGTGAGGACAAGAAGTTCTCCTTCGCGGACGTGTATGCGCCGGCCGACTGCCGAGACCTCCGGGTCCGGGAGGGGCGGGTGTGGGCCTTCTTCCACCGGGTGGCCAGGAAGGCCAAGGTGCCCATCGACTATGCAGCCTGCAAGCCGGGTGCGAAGCCCATGCCCATCTGGGTGAAGCCCGACCGCAAGATCGGCCCGCGGGATCTGATGGACCTCATGCGGGATCACTTCGAGGACACCCCCTTCGACCTGCGCAAGGGGATCGGTGCCGGCCCCTGGGGCCTGCCCTACCGCTGGCGCCCGCTGACCTGGAAGCACAAGGGCAACAAGTACCTGAACGATCGGGCCACAGCAACGCAGCAGACCGCCTTCGGCTTCGTGAGCCAATCCCGGGCCTGGCTGCCCGGCGCCATCGGCGGGCTCCTGTGGTTCTCGGTGGACGACGCCGCCGCCACGGTCTACGTGCCCATGTACGCTGGCCTCACGAAGATCCCCAAGGCCTACGCCGTGGGCACCGGCTCCTTCAACAAGTTCACCTGGGAGTCGGCTTTCTGGGTCTTCAACTGGGTCTCCAACTGGGCCTACACCCGCTGGAGCCACATGTTCCCGGACATCCGGAAGCTCCAGGTCAAGCTCGAGCACAAGTTTGTCACTGACCAGCCGGAGCTGGAGAAGAAGGCGTTGGCGGCCTTCAAGCAAGACCCCGCGCGGGCCGAGGCCCTGATCAACGAGTACTCGGCCAAGGCGAGCGCCATGGTGGTGGATCGCTGGCGGCTGCTCGGCCAGGAGCTCCTCATGAAGTACCTGGACGGCAACAGGCGGGACGCCAAGGGCAAGGTCGAGCACCCGGGCTATCCGAAGGAGTGGTACGGCCGCATCGTGGAGGAGCGCGGCGACCACTACCTGGTGCGCAAGCGCGTCCAGACGCTCCCGGCCAGGACGGCGAAGAAGGCCGCCAACCAGAACGCCCCAGACCCAGTGGTCTCCGGCAATCCCGTCCCGTGTCAGCCTCGCCCGGCCATGGCCGGCTGCCGGGATTGCGCCACGACACCCGGCACCGGCGGGCTCTCCCTGCTCCCTCTCCTGGTTGCGCTGGGTCTCCTGCTCCGACGTCGCACGCGGAAGAGAGGAGCCACGTCGGCCAGCGGGTAGGTGGTGAGCTGGTAGCGGAAGAGGTCGTCGGCGACGGCGGCTGTGAACGCAACGGGGTTTGGGGCCATGG
>JAJRWW010000143.1 GCA_024276595.1 Myxococcota bacterium | reverse complement strand
CCGGAGCCGACCGCCCAACCGGAGCCGACCGCCCAACCGGAGCCGACCGCCCAACCGGAGCCGACCGCCCAACCGGAGCCGACCGCCCAACCGGAGCCGACCGCCCAACCGGAGCCGACCGCCCAACCGGCATCGGAGCCCCAGGCCGCCCATGCCGCGGCGGTGGATGGTGCGGCTGATCCTTACGGCGCCGCCGATGCGGTGGCCAGAGGTGATTACCGTGTGCTCGACGATGGCGGCTTTGGGGTCACCAACCCGCACGCGGTGATAAAGTCGTGGTCCAAGGAGCAGGGCTTTGGCTATGTCACCCATGAGCAGCTCGGGGAGATCGTCTTTGACTACGACGGCTGCGATTTCGAGCCGGCGCCCGGCGACAGGGTGCTTCTGCTGGTTATCGCCAAGTCCTGGAACGGCAAGCCCAAGGTAAAGCGCATCGCCTGCCCGGCCAAGGGCAGCAAGATCAAGGCCTGACCGCGCAGTGTCAGCCGGGACCCACTGGCGCAGCGAGGTGACGGCGTGAGCTCTTCGGCTGTGGTGTCCAGGCGCGGGAGGGTCCTCGTTTTGGGCCTTGGAAACACGATCCTCTCCGATGATGGGGTCGGTGTCTACGCGGCCCGCCATGCACGTGGCCTCCTCGAACCCTCCGACGCCATCGACGTCCAGGAGGCGGAGATAGGGGGCTTTGGCCTGCTGGACCTCCTGGAGGGCTACCGCGCCTGCGTGATCCTGGACGCCTCCCTCAGCCCCGACCTGGAGCCGGGCGAGATCAGGCGCCTGGGGCCCGAGGCCTCGCGTCCCAGCGCCAGGCTGGTGATGGGCCACCAGGTCGACTTGCCCACCGCACTGGGGCTGGGCAGAGCGCTGCATCGGCACATGCCCGAGGAGGTGGTCATCCTGGCTGTGGGGGTTGCAGAGCCGCTCCTGCTGGGGGAGTCGTGCACCGCGCCCGTGGCTGCGGCCATAGAGCCTGCCGCGCGTCTGGCTGTGGCGTTGGCCAGGGAGCTGTGAGCTACAGGTAGATCCGGGCAACGACCACCAGCCCGCCACCGGGAGGGTGGTGGGCATTGAGCTCGTGCATGAAGCGGCTCACCGCGCCCAGCCCCGCGCCCAGCCCCCTCCGAGGAGCTCCGACCAGGTCGGAGTCAGAGAGAAAGCGCCCCTCGGAGAAGCCGTCCCGGAGGGCATCGCTGAAGCTCTCGATGCCCGGCCCGGAGTCGCTCATGCGGATCTCCAGCCCAGGCCGTGGATCCCCCAGGGGGGTCAAGGTGAGGAGGCCCTCCCCGGCGAACTTGACCACGTTGGAGACAAGCTCGCTGATGGCGATGGCCACGCCGGCTGCGGCCTGGTCGTCGAACCCCAGGGCGAGGGCCAGCATCTTCCCCTGGGACGAGCACCAGTAGGCGTCCTCGTGCTGGGTGATCTTGAAGCGCTTTTGGATGTGGCTTGCGTCCTGCACGGAGCCTGTGACCGCCTGGCTACTCGCCCTTGCCCTTTCCGCCCGTGCCCAGCCTGGCAAACTTGGCGTCGCGGGCCTCCTTCTGGGCGCCGGAGCGGAGGCACTCCTTGAGGCCCTCCTGGAGATTTCGCAACGTCTTGAGGGATGTCAGGTCCACCCCGATCTCCACCAGGGTCTGTGCCACCGCCGGCTGGATGCCAGTCAAGAAGCACTGGGCGCCCAGCAGCTCGGCGGCTCGAATGACCTTGATGAAGTAGTCGGCCGTGCGGGTGTCAACCACGTCCACCCCGGTGATGTCCAGGATCACGAACTGGGACTGCTGGTTGACTATCTCCGCCAGCATCCGCTCCATGATGTCCGCGCTCCGGCGGGTATCCACCAGGCCGATGACCGGCAGGGCGAGGACGTTGTCCCAAAGCTGCAGGATGGGCGTGGAGAGCTCGCGGATGGCGTAGCGCTGGCGCTCGATGGTGTCGATCTGCTCCCGGATCTCGGCGATGGTCTCGTTCAGACCGGTGCCCAGCTTCGCGATGAGCTCCTCCGAGGAGCCGGTGGTGAGCTCGCCCACCGAGGCGTCCAGGTTGCCCGACCTGACGTCGGCCATGACCTGAAAGCACTCCGAGAGGCCCATGGCCAGCTCCATGGAGCTGTTGTGGTAGTTCTCCGTGTGCTCCTGGAAGTGCAACAGAAGCTTGTTGATCTTGGCTTGAAATGCCTGGACCTCGGGCTCGGATGAGGTCAGCTCCAGTCGCGCGGAGAGATCCCCATCAGCCGCCGCGGAGAGGACCTCCAGGGTCTGCTGAAACAGCTCACTTTCGAGCAGCGTTGCGTTGTCTGACATTGGTTGCTCCCTGCCTGCGCCACAGTTGGGCGCCCTGTTTCGAGGTTCCTTGGCCCGCGCGCCGTGCTGCGGCGCTCAGAACTGTATCATGGCGACCCTGGCGTCGCCCTGGTGGTTCACAGCCAGCAAGGTCTTGCGCATGCGCTCGCACCATTTTCTGACGTCTTGCTCGAAGGTCGGGCAGTCTCCCGACACCTCTAGCACGTCTCCATCGTGCATCTCTGGCAGCTTCGCAGCGATCTTGAGAATGGGTTGTGGGCAGCGCAGGCCCATTGCGTCCAGCTTCACAGTTGCCATGGTTACTCTCCATCGTCTCGAGGTAGCCCCTGGCTCTTGCCGGGGGATTCATTGCCATCGGATACCGAGCCCTGAATGAGCTCCGAGAGCTCGGCAAGGAGCTGTCCATCGGAGAAGTGCAGCGCCGAGATGGCCCCGCTGGGGCAGGCCGCAGCGCAGCTCCCGCAGCCCCTGCACAGGAGCTCATTCACCCAGGCCGACCCTGTCTCCGGGTCCATGTGCACCGCCTGGAAGGGGCAGGCCAACAGGCAGGTCCGGCAGCGCCCGCACAGCTCGGGGCTGACCTGCGCTGACGTGGGGGTGAGGGGGAGCCGCCGGCCGGGCACGAGGGCCGAGAGCACTTCACCGGCGGCGGCGGCAGCCGACCCGGCGGACTCGGCCACGGTCATGGGCGCCCTCGCACAGCCGGCGAGGTAGACCCCGTCCAGGGATGATCTCTGCGGGCTCAGGACCGCATCGCACGACTGGAAGAAACCAGATCGATCAGTCGATAGCCCCAGCCGACTCCCCAGCGAGGTGTTGC
The DNA here is from genome assembly GCA_024276595.1 of Myxococcota bacterium. Classification (GTDB taxonomy): domain Bacteria; phylum Myxococcota_A; class Polyangia; order HGW-17; family JAJRWW01; genus JAJRWW01. The sequence goes on along the minus strand of JAJRWW010000143.1, from coordinate 7,325 downwards.
CCCGCCCTCCCGAAATGGGTGGCAAGATCATGGCCATGTCCACATCCAGAGAGTCGGGTTTGCCGCGCCTGGTGAAGTTGAGCCTTAGCCTTGCGCCGTGCTCATCTACGGATATCAGCTCATCGCTCGGCGAGAGCCAGAGCCTAGTGGGGGCATGTCGAGCAGAGCTGCTCGACGCCGCCGAGTGGGGGCCGTAGACAAAGGCGATCTCGTAGAGCTGGATGTCCGGGAGCTTTCTTCGCAGGAGGTCACAGAGCTTGCCGAGCACGAGGCTTCGCAGCCTGGAGTCCTCGGCGGGGTGGGGCGAGGGGGAGTCCCCAGGATCCAGCACCAGGGCAATGGTTCGCGGGGGCTCCAGACCAGGCAGGGCCACCTTGCCGCCGGTGGGACCCGCCGAGCTGAGCATCCGCTCCAGGGTGGTGGCGTGCAACACCCGCGTGTCTCCCTGCCAGGGCTCCGGGAGGGCGGCGTGGCCCCCTGTCGCCACTATCACCGCTCCCACCCGGCGCTCGACCAGGGACTCGGTCGCGGCCAGGTCAATGGCGCCGAAGGGGCAGGCGTCAGCACAGGCCTGGCAGGTGCCTCCTCCGGCCCGCAGGCACGCATCGAGGTCGATCACCGAAACGTTGGGCAAGGCGCCCGTGTAGGGGACACCGATCGCCTTGCGCTTGGACAGGCCCGCGTCGAAGGGGTTGTCCAGCTCCACGGGGCAGGCGTCGTGACAGCCATGGCAACCGTAGCAGGCTTGGGGGTCCACCGGCCGGGCCTGCACGTGAATGCGGGCGGTGAAGTTGCCCACAAATCCCGAAAGAGCCTCCAGGCGAGCGAGGGTAAGCAGCTCCACGTTCTCGTGGTGGAGCACCTCGTCCATGAGCGGCTCCAGGAGGCAAGAGGCGCACTCACCGGATGGGTAGATGTCCGACAGCAGAGCAGCCTGTCCTCCCACTGCGGCGCTGCTCTCCACGAGGGTGACCCTTCGCCCGGCCTCCGCGAGCAGCCTGGCCGCAGAAAGACCGGCCACCCCCGCGCCGAGCACGAGCACATCCGTGAGGCAGTCAGTATGCTTCTCCTCCAGGGCCTCCTGGGCCTGCACCCGCCTCAGCGCGGCCAGCACGAGGCGCAGGGCCTTTTCCGTTGCCTCGTCCCTGTTGGGCGTCACCCAGGCTGCCTGCTCGCGGATGGGGGCGAGGGCCAACAGGTAGGGGTTGAGCCCGGCATCTCGCGCGGCGGCGGCAAAGGTCTCCCCGTGCTCCCTGGGGGAGCAGGCGGCGATGACCACCCGCCGCTCGGGGTCCATGGCCATCTGCTGGGTGAGCCACTCCTTCCCCTCTGGGGAGCAGAGGGTTGCGTGCCGATCCACTCGGATCGCATCAGGGTCTGCCGCCACCCGGACCGCCAGATCATCCAGGTCCAGCCCTTCGCTCAGGATGGGCCCACATTCGCACAAGAACACCTTTGCGCCCCGGGATGTCATCACGCCATCCCGGGGGGGTCGAGGCTCAGCCCACCGTCGGGGCGCCGGGCGATCCTGCGCAGCAGGCGGCCATCCGGGGCGTGGATGTGCACCGGGAGATCCAGGCGTCCCGGGAGGGCGTGGGTGGCACAGGCGAGGCAAGGGTCGTAGGCCCTGAAGGCCATCTCCACCTGGTTGAGCAGGGGCTCGGCGGCCTCGGGGTTGCCCCGGAGGATGGACTGGGCGGCCTGCTTCACCGAGAGCTGGAGGGGGGCGTGGTTGTGATTGGTTCCCACGATGAGGTTGGCCCTTCGAATCAGCCCTGCCTCGTCAGCCTGGTAGTGGTGAATCAAGATCCCCCTGGGGGCCTCCACGCAGCCGACTCCCTCACCCGGGGAGCCGTTGACCTCAACCCGCACATGGGGGTCCGTGAGGCGCTCGTCGGCGGCGTGGCGGGCCACCAGCTCGGAGCACTGCAGCATCTCGATGATGCGCGCCCAGTGGTAGGCAAGGGTGGCATGCACGGGGCGGGGGCCGAGGGTGTCGTAGAGCCTCTCGTACTCTGCCTGGGCCAGGGGGGTCTGCATCCCCTTCGAGGCGTTGAGCATTCCCAGGGGCCCCACCCTGTATACCCCCGAGCTGGCCCCACCCTCGAGTCCCCTCCAGCCCACCTGGCGCAGGTAGGGGAGCTTCATGTAGGTCCATGGCTCCACCCTTTCGGCGATGTGGTCCAGGTACTCGGACGGGTGGAACCTGGCCACGAGGTTGCCCTCGGGGTCCACCACGCGCAGATGCCCGTGGAACACGTCCACGAGGTCGTCTTCGTTGACGAGCGCCATGTAGTGGGTCTCGCTGCGGAAGGCGTCCGAGGTGATGAGCTCCAGGTACTCGGAGCGACCGAGCACCAGGTCGGCGAAGAGCTCCTGTGTGTAGCGGCTGAAGGAGACCATGTTCTCGGCGATATGCACGAGCCGATCTCTCATCTCTTCGGTGACCGGCCGGGACTGGCCGCCCGGGATCATGCCCACCGGGTGCACCCTGCGCCCACCGAGGAGCTCCGCCACCTCGTGCGCCTCCTGGCGCATTCGAATCACCCTCCCGGCCAGCTCCGAGCCCACCTTGCGAATCACCCCCAGGAGGTTCCTCTCGGCCGGTGGAGCGTCCGGCCCCATGATGAAGTCCGGGCCGCCCAGGGCGAAAAAATGCGTGGCATGATCCCCGGCGGAGAAGGCGTTGTACTGGAGCCGTCGGATGATCTCAGCCGCGGGCGGGGGGGTGACGCCGTAGACGGCGTCCACCGCCTTGGCGCTGCAGGTGGAGTGGGCCTCCGGGCAGACGCCGCAGATGCGGCAGGTGATCCGCGGGAGCTCCTCCACCGGACGGCCCTCGAGGAACCTCTCGAAGCCCCGCAGCTCCGGAACCACCAGGTAGCAGTGGGCCACATGGCCTGCGTCGTCGAAGAAGATGTCGATGCGGCCGTGCCCCTCCAGGCGTGTGATGGGATCGATGCTGATGCGCTTCATGGCCGCTCACCCTCGCTTGAGGATGGTCCCACGGCCTGCGGCAGCCTGGAGTCGGCGAGGGCGAAGCGCTCCAGGGTGCCCACCGGGTCGGGGATGGCGTCCACCACGCTCTGGATCTCCTGCTCATCACCTGGCTCGGGGAGAGACCCCAGGACTCCGACCATCTTCAGGCCCAGGTCGCCGCAGGGATCGGCTCCCGCGGCGCCGTAGCATCCTCGGCACGGCATGTTGACGCCGGGGCACCTGGCCTCGCAGCCAGAGCGTGTCGCAGGGCCCAGGCAGACTACCCCCTGCTCCAGGAGACAGGTCTCCCCGTCGGGCACCACCTCCTGGGGGCGCCGGAAGCGGCTCACCCGCCTGTCCCTCTTCTCGAGAGCACACTCGTCGCACACAGTGGATCTCCCCGCGCCAATGAGCGAGCCCGGTGGGGGCAGGTCGCCGGCCAGCACTGCCTGGAGCACCATCCAGACCTGCTTCCCCTCGGGGGGGCAGCCGGGGAGGGTGTAGTCCACCTCCACCACCTTGTGCAGGGAGCGCACCGTGGGCAGCAGGGGAGGGAGCTGCAGCTCCACTCCGGGGGCGATCTCCGTGGAGGGGCGTGGCAGCACGCCCTCCGAGTTGTCGGTCGAAGGTGTGGTCAAGTAGACGCGCTCCATGAGCTCATCCAGCGTGGAGGTGTTTGCCAGCCCGGGGATTCCCCCGGAGCTGGCGCAGGCCCCATATGCCACGAGGATCTTGGACTTGCGCCGCAGCAGCGCCGCCATGCGCAGGTTCTCCTGGGTGCGAATGGCACCGTTGAACAGGCACAGGTCGATGGCTCTGTCATCCGTGGCCTCCAGGTCGCTGTACTTGGTGTCCACGAGGCAGGGACAAAAGACCAGCTCCGCCGCGTCGGAGAAGGCCGCCAGATGGTGGTGGATCTCCAGGAACGAGATCTCGCAGCCGCCACAGCTCGCCGCCCAGTACATGGCCACCTTGAGCTTGGCGGCCGGGCTGGAGAGGTCCGGGGCATCCGCTGCGGTGTCACCGGCGTGCAGGCTCTCCAGGTCGCTCTCGAGCGGGGTGTCAGCCATGCCTCTTCGATGGTCCTTTCTCGCTCTGTGGGGTGGGCCAGCGCAGCGGGCCCAGCTCTCGGAGCTCGGCGATGGTCTCGTGGGCGAGCTCTGCATAGCGCTCCGCCTCGCCAGCGCTCACCCATTCCATGCGCAGGCGACCTGGCTCCATCCCCATGTCTGCCAGCATCCGCGCGAGCAGGCGGAGACGCCCAAGGGCCTTGTGGTTGCCGCTGTTGTAGTGGCAGTCTCCCAGGTGGCACCCACAGACGAGCACCCCGTCGGCCCCTCTCCGGAGAGCCTCCACAACCAGCTCCGGAGCGATCCTGCCCGTGCACATCACACGCAGGGTGCTCAGGCCTGGAGGCAGCGGCAGGCGAGCCGCCGCAGCGGCGTCAGCCGCCGAGTAGGAGCACCAGTGACAGAGAATGCCAAGGAGCCGCGGGGCGTGGGGCGTGGGGTTCTCCATGGGTGCGGCCCGCTACCTCGCCGGCTCCAGCCGAATCACGACGAAGGTGGCGTCGTCGTGGTTCTTGGAGTGTTGCTCGTAGACCTCGTCCACCATCGCGCCCAGCCCCTTTGGGGCGAGGGACTTGATGGGGACGCTGCTCGGAACACCGTCGCTGTAGAGAATGGTCAGGTCGCCGGGCTCCATTTCGCAGACAAACTCCTTGGATTTGCGCATGCGATAACCCACCACGCCTGCCAGGGAGACGCCGAGGCCCCGCCTGCCAGGGTGCGACGTGAGGGCGATGTTGCCCACCCCGCAGAACCTGAGCATGCGCTGCTCGGGCTCCAGGCGGCAGATACCCACGGCTGCGCCCCGGGTCCCATGGAGGGCCTTGTGGCAGGTGAGCATCAGTGACTCAAGGCCTGCTGCAGGGTTTGTGCGCAGGCGCTCGGTGATGTGAGTCACCGCCGCCGCTGAGGCCTCGTGCGCGCGCTTTCCATGGCCGAGCCCGTCCACCACCAGCACGGTCACGAAGCCGTCCCCAGGGTAGACGGAGAGGGCGTCGCCACAGGAGTGCTCTCCCGGCATGGTGCGGCAGAAGCCGACCACCTCCCAGCCGTCACCCTTGGCGTGGACATTCTGCCTGCTTGTGGGTGAGGTGGTGTCGGGAGATGCGTGCAGATCGTTCATGACAGGTATTTCTCCGCGGTCACGCGGGTGCCCTTGTTCATCTCTTGCTGGATGTCAAAGGAGGACATGAGCCTCCGGCTGCCCAGCAGCCCCAACCCCATTCCGGTCCTGGAGCGCCAGCGGCCATCCAGCACGTCTCGCAGGTGCGGGATCCCCGGGCCTTGGTCCTCTGCGACCACCCGAACACCGGTCCTGGCGCCGTTTATGGCAATGAGGGTGATGGTGCCGTGGTCGGCGTACTGCAGGATATTGCGCGAGAGCTCGGAGACCACGGTTGCAACCTTCACCGAGTCCACGTTGCCCATGCCCTGATCCCTGCAGAGGCACAGGGCGGCGGATCTGGCCCTGTCGATGTGGTCCTCGTGAGCCACTCGGATGACCAGAGGCTCTCCGCTTGAGCCTGCACGACCCCCTCGATTGCCCCCGGCGGTCCGCTCCAATGAACGCAGCTCCTGGAGGGCCTGGCGTGCCTGGGAGCGGCTCAGGTACCCGGCGAGCAAGGGCGCAAGCTCGGTGAGCAGGCGGCGAAGATGGCGCGAGGAGAGGCTGTGGGGAGAGACCCCGCAGCGAGCGCAAGCTCTCCCGAGCACAAGGTTGGCCGAGATGGGAGTGAGGTGTAGCTGCAAGCAACGCTTGACGTCCTTGGAGATGCTGGCGCCGGCGGGATCGCCCCTCATGGCGGCGGACCTAGCCAAGCAGCTCCTCTTCGGCGGCGCCCAGGTCGTCTCCCTCGTCTGCGTCTCCATCTTCATCCTCAGCGGCTTCGGCGAGCTGGTCAGCCTTGAACAGATCCATGGCGTAGTCCATGTTCAGTGCAGTGCGCACGAAGGAGAGGTCCATTCCCATCTCCACCAGGGTCATGGCCACCGCTGGCTGCATTCCCACCACCACGGTGCTCAGGCCCATGAGCAGGCACTGCTGACCGATCTGGTCCAGCACCCGGGCGATGAAGCTGTCGAGCACCTCGACGGTGCTCACGTCGATGATGACCCCACAGGGATTTCGAGCGGCGATCTCCTCACCCAGCCGTTGCTGGAGGTCGAGGGCCATGCGGTCATGCAGGGTCTCCTGGACCGGGACCACGAGGAGTCCTTCGATTTCAATGATGGGGATCAACGCTGCTGTCCTTCCAGGGCATGTTGGATAGCTGGTCCAATATGGCGTGCCAGGGCAAGTCTATCGCAGTGGAGGTCCAGGTCAACAGCAAACGTTGTTTGCGAGGTTACACTTGCAGCAACCAAAGCAGCAGCGAGCCGGGGTGAGTTTGCAGATAGTCCCCAAGGCGACTAGACTGCGGCAATGGAGGTGAATCCGATGGCGCAGGACGCGGCTTTTTCCCCCAGGCTGTTTCGCTTCTTGAAGGACCTGGCGGCCAACAACGACCGGGACTGGTTCTCGGAAAACAGGGCCCGCTATGAGAGCAGCGTGAAGGAGCCGGCGCTCGCTTTCATCGCCTCCTTCGCTCCGCGTCTGCGCAAGATCAGCCCTCACTTTCGGGCAGACGCACGGGCTCAGGGAGGCTCCCTGTTCCGCATCTACCGCGACATACGCTTCTCCAAGGACAAGAGCCCCTACAAGACGCACACGGGCATCCAGTTCAGGCATGAGGCGGGCAAGGACGCCCACTGCCCGGGCTTCTACCTTCACCTGGAGCCAGGCCGAATCTTCATGGGAGCAGGCATCTGGCACCCGGACGCCCAGACCGCACGCAGCATCCGGGAGCGAATCGTGGCCAGGCCAGGCGAGTGGAAGAGGGCTACACGTAGCAAGGCCTTCACCGAGACATTCAAGCTGGAGGGGGACTCGCTCAAGCGCCCCCCCAGGGGCTTCGACCCGAGCCACGAGCTCATGGAGGACCTCAAGCGCAAGGACTTCATCGCCTCCACTAAGCTCACCCAGAAGGCGGTGCTCTCTCCCGGCTTCCTCGACGAGCTCACCCACCTGTGCGAGCGCAGCTCCCCGCTCATGCGGTTTCTCTGCCGGGCGGTTGGGGTTCCGTATTAGCGAGGCTGCGCCTCAGACCGACGCGGCGGTGTCGACCAGGGGTGGGGGCCGATGTTGGTATTTCTGCCCGTATCTGGGGCCTCGCTAGCCTGACAGTAGAGGGGAACTCTGCGGTTCCCCTCCCCCGCAGGCCACTACCCGTGGCCCGCGGG
>JAJRWW010000142.1 GCA_024276595.1 Myxococcota bacterium | reverse complement strand
GAGGGCTGGCCAGCAGAGCCCGCATCATGGACACGTCCAGGCGGGTGATCCGCGGGGAGAGCTCATCACAGCGCTGGCGATTCCTCCGGGCGGGCCCATCGGTGGTGTCCTGGTTGAAGCGGAGGTGTGTCAGCGATTGCCACGAGTCGACCTGGCGCCGGAGGGAGTCCCACCTTTGGATCACCTCCAGGCACCGGGCCGCCCCGGAGGAGGCCGCCAGGGATGCCCCGAGCTCCTCGTAGCGCCGCTGGAGCTCATCCAGGTCGGGAGCTGGAAGGTGCATGTCCCTGGCGTGTGGTGTCTGGGTTCTGTTGGAGATCATGTGATGGTCGAGCCTCGGGGGCGTTCAGCCCAGCGCAGGATAGCACGCCTGCCCGCCGGCCGCAGCGCCATCTCCTCTTCCTATTGCTGCGCTCCGATCCATATCCGTGGTAGCTTCCCGGGGGTGAAACCCATACGGAGGTGACAATGCGAGTGGTGGCTTTTTGTGGCAGCCCGCGCAGGGACGGAAACACGGTGGCCATGACCAAGGAGGCGCTGGCCTCCCTCGAGGGAGCTGGGGCACGGACCGAGCTCATCCAGCTCGCGGGGGAGAGGCTCCGCGGCTGCAGGGCCTGCTACAAGTGCAAGGAGCGCAAGGACAGGCGCTGCTCCATGGAGGACGACCAGCTCAACGAGCACCTGGCGCGGATGCTCCAGGCCGACGGGATCATCCTGGCCTCGCCCACGTACTTTGCGGACATGACCGCGGAGATGAAGGCGCTGGTGGATCGTTCCGGCATGGTGGCTCGCGTGAACGGGGACATGCTGAGGCGCAAGGTGGGTGCCGCTGTGACTGTGGCCCGCCGCGGCGGCGCCATCCACACCTTCGACTCCCTGAACCATTTTTTCCTGATCGGTCAGATGATCGTCGTGGGCTCCAGCTACTGGAACCTGGGCTTTGGCGCGAACAAGGGGGACGTGCTCGAGGACGAGGAGGCCATGGGCGTAATGCGCACCCTGGGCGAGAACATGGCATGGGCCATGGAGCGGCTGAGCGCATCATGACTCCCACCCTTCGAGTACACAGCGGCCTGGACCCGGTGCCCTGCCGAGCGGCACTGATCTGGGCCCGCGGGATCCGGCCGCCCCTTCCATCAGAGTCGCTGGAGCCACAGCTCGCCGAGCTCGTGGAGCGCGCCAGGCGGGAGGGAGAAGCCCTGTGGCCGGCCGGCACCAGGGAGCGGGTGCGGCAGATGCTGCGCCACGGCAGGTACCGGCCCAGCGGTCGCGGCAAGCCGGCCAGCGAGTTCCTCCTCAAGGCCGCCCTGGGCGGGCGCTTCCCACAGGTCAACCCGCCCGTGGACGCCAACAACGCCATCAGCCTGGAGTCCGGGCTGCCGGGCTCCATCTTCGATGGGGACCTTTGCGGCGACAGGCTCCTGCTTCGCAGGGGCCTGCCAGGGGAACGATATGTGTTCAACCCGGCTGGCCAAGAGATCGATCTCGCGGATCTGCTGCTCGTGGCGCGTGGAACCGAGCAGGACAATGTCCCTTGCGGCAACCCTGTCAAAGACAGCATGGCGACCAAGATTCGCCCCGAGACCCGAGACGTGATCGCGGTGCTCTATGCCCCCGCAGACTTCGCTACAAAGGAGCTGGAAGGCTGGGCGCGGCGTTTCGTGGATCTGCTTGGGAGCTGGTGTGGTGCCACATCCGCTGATCATGACCTGCTCTCCTCCAGGTAGGCCGAAGGGAGCAGTGCTCGAGCTCGGCTACTGGGCCCGGTGACGGATCGAGACGTCTTTCAGGTAGCGGGTGACAATGGCCACGAACCCCTCCACGGACATGTCTCGGAGGGTGTCGTCCTTGCGGCAGTACTTGCGGTTCCCGTCCACGTTCTTGGTCTGGATGAGCTCCTCGAGGGTGGTGTGCTCCACCCGCGCGCTTCGGGTGTCGGTAATGGAGACCATGTCTTTCCCCACCCCGCGGCCGCCCCGGATGGTGCGGAGGAACTCCACGTCCGCCTCCAGGGGCACGCCATCCCGCTCGTAGCGCCCGCGGATGCCTACCAGCATCTCCTTCTCGACAGTGGCGTCCAGCGTGATTATCAGCTTTGTCCAGCCTTCGGCGAGGTAGTTCTCCGGGTATGTGGCGGGGAAGGTCAAGGCGATTCGGCCGGCTGGCACCCGATCGCTGAACATGAAGACAAAAGACTGCTTCCCCCCGATGAGAGCGTAGCGCATCTGGCAGGCGGTGACGCCACAGTCCTGTAGGGCGGTGACGTTGGCCTTCCACAGCTCTATGGTGGAAAGAGCGACCCGCCTGCGCTCCTTCCAGTCGACTTTCCCAGAAGCACCGTTGCCAGTGCTCGACTCACCGGGTGAAACCATCTTCGAGTGCCCTCCGCAGTCGCCAAGGCACCCCCTCCGAGCGGATCGAGATCGGTGGAGACGGGGCATCAGCTACTGAAAGGACTGTAATATACATAACACCAAGAAGCAAGGTCTTATTGCCGCTCAGGAAGTTCGGGACTGCAGAATGACTCGCTCGTAAGCCGCCTCCACGTGGGAAAGCAGCGCGCTCACCTCCTCCTCCCGAAGAGGCGCCAGCACGCCGTCGCTGTAGATTATGCCTATGACCTTGTCGCGGATCATGAGCGGAACCAGGGAGACGTCGCCGGGCCGATATCCGATGGACTCCTGGAAGGCAATGTCTGCCGGGGTCTCGTCCAGTCTTCCGCGACGGGGGAGACGTGCCCGAATGACATCCCTGAAGGTGGACTGCTGGTCCGTGGGGATGGAGATGCTCCGGATCCTTTCGCGGGTCAAGCGGATACCGTCCGCGTCCCAGCCCAGGATCTTCTCTTGCCGGAGCACGAAGAGCGCCACGTTGAGAAAGAACTCCTGGAAGTAGGCAAACAGGATCTTTCCCACGTCGTCGCGGCTGCGGGCTCGCTTGAGGGCCAGCGACGCGCTGGAGAAGGCCTCGCTTCGGGCGCCCTTGCCAGTGACCGGCTGCGCTCCAGCGGATCTGCTCCAGAGGCCCGCGTCGGAGCGGTCCTCCGGGGCAGATCGCTGCAGTATCTCCTCCTCGGCCCTGGGGACATGGATCTTGGTGGGGACTACCGATGAGGGCTCCTCGGCGCCAGATGAGTAGGCATCCGGCTCACGGACTCGAGCTGTGCGCAGGTCCGGGAGGCCCTGGATTGTCTCCTGGCGCTTTCTCCGGCGCCCCTCCTGGTAGGGGTGAGTCTGGCTCCTCGCCGGTCTCCGGCCCGTGGCCGAGTGGACCACT
>JAJRWW010000141.1 GCA_024276595.1 Myxococcota bacterium | reverse complement strand
GGAGGTCCGGTGGCCAGGCCGGGGTGAGCTGCACCCGTCTTCTCCCCGGCGGGGTTTGCCCGACCTTTGAGATCTCCCCCTCCCAATGCTCGCCTCCCGGGCGTATAATGACGGCGAAAAAAAGGAAGCCACCAATGACTCTCAAGCGACTGGCGAGCTCGGCCCTTGTACTTGTTGTTTTCCTTGCTCCATACGCCCCCGGCGCCAGGGCCAACACCGCGTGGGATGGCGTCCACAGCGAGCCCGGGCAGGACAACTCGGTCGTGGACATCACCGCAGTGGACGGCAGCAACGCCTGGGCCCTGGCGATCCGCAGTGGCGGGCAATCCAGCGAGATGGTGGGGCTGTTTACCACAAACGGCATGGTCTGGAGCCAGATGACCCTCCCCGCGAGCGGCAACCCCATGTTCCCGATCTTCTTTTCGAGGATACTGTTCGTGGACGCCCAGACCGGCTACCTGGCGGGCCTGGATTTTCCCTCCAACAAGATCTGGCGCACCACCAACGGAGGCCAGACCTGGGCGGAGGTGACCACCACCGACGAGCCGGTGACACATCTGCAGGCCCTCCCCACCGGGGAGGTTTTTGGGGTGGCTGGCTCTGAGGTCGTCAGCAGCGTCGACGGAGTCACGTGGACCTCCGTGGCGGTGGATGGCCCCGGGGGAGAGGTCGGCCCCGAGGGCATCTTCATGCTCAACGAGACCTGTGGCTGGCTCGTCGGGGGCTGGGCCTACGACCAGGACACCCACCCGGCACCATCTGACGGGGCAGCCTGGTACACCAGCGACGGCGGTCAGACCTGGGCCGTGGTGGCCGAGGGGCTCCCCTACTACCTGCGGAGGGCGGCCTTTGTGGCGGGTGACCTGGGCTTTGCGGCCGGCACCAGGGGCGACCGGGGAGTGATCGTGCGCACCACTGACGGCGGCGCAACCTGGAGCGAGGTGGCTCTCCCCGTCCACCCGGCCATGCCCGACGTCTGCGTGGGCTTCGGCTTCTGCGTGGATGACCCGGTGAGCATCAGCCAAATGGAGGAGGTCCGGTTCTTCGACGCGCAGCGGGGGGTTGCCCTGGGCCTGGCCTGTCTCTCGCCTCCCTGCGACCCGGGAGACACCTCCGCCACCTACTTGACGAGCTTCCTGAGGACCTATGACGGCGGCCAGACCTGGGCTCACGACGAGGACTACGAGGACGCCATGCCGGACATTGACCTGGGCTTCATCAGCTTTCCGGGCGCCCTCTCGAGGCAGGTCGCCATGGCCTTTCCGGACCCCAACAGCGGCTTTTTGGGCGGACAGCACAACACCATCCTGCGCTACGAGGCCAGCGACCCGGAGCCGCCTGGATCGACCGCCATGCCTGGCTGCGACTCCAACGCCAACACCAACGGCCAGACAAACAGCAACAACGCCTCAGCCAACGACTCTGGCTGCGGCTGCGCCTCCAGCCCGGCCACGGGCACCCCCACCGCGATCCTTGTCCTCCTCTGGATATTGCTCCGTATGCTCGGTGGGAGCCATACAGCCATGGAAACCTCAAGTGGAAGATGTAAGCGTGCTCTGCTGGCCCTGGTGCTGCTGCCGGCCCTGGGGATCGGGCCGGGTGGCTGCGGGGACGGCGCTGGATCAGACACGCTCGATTCCGGATCTAACCAGAATCCGGACGCCGTGGCTCAGCATGACTCCGGCACGAACACGAACGGCAACGGCAACGGCATTTGTGGTGCCAACATGGGCCAGCTATTCGACTCCTCCCACCCGTGGAATCAGCCCGTCGACACTGCGCCCCTGGACAGTGAGTCCGCCGCCATCATCGCTTTCCTTCAGGCCAACCACAACGACTCGCAGCGCTTTCGCATCGATGGCCCCAGCGACCAACCCAACAGCCTCTACGGCATCACCGTGCTCTATGCCGATGACACGGTGACGCATCGTGGCCTGGACTCGGGGCTTTGGTCTCCCGACTGCGACACTGCGCCCATCCCCATGCCTCCTGGAGGCGCCATCGAGGCCAACCCTGCCTTTGCATGCGATGATGATGGTGACTGCCACCTGATCGTTATCGACACCGCCGAGTGCCGGCTCTTCGAGATGTGGCGGGCTGACGACGGCACCAACAACATCGAGGGCTGCCTGGCCGTGTGGGACCTAACCGCGCCCTACGACCCGGAGCTGCGCGGTGACTGTTGCACCAGCGCCGATGCTGCCGGTTTGCCCATTGCCGCCCACATGTTCAGTGCCGACGAAATCGCGGCTGGTGAGATCAACCACGCCATCCGCTTCATCCTGCCCAACGCCCTTATGCGCGACCGGGTCTACGTGCGGCCGGCTACCCACTCCACCCCGGCCACCAGCGGACCGGCCGACGCGCCGCCCTACGGGGCGCGCTTGCGGCTCAATGGCGACTTCGACATGAATCGACTCAACGCGGCCGCACAAGTGGTGGCCCAGGCGCTCCAAACCTACGGCATGATCCTATCGGACGGCGGTAACGTCACCTTAACGGCCACAAATGACCGCTTCACCCAGCACAAGTGGATCGATGTGGGCCTTGGACCCAACGATCTCACGGATCTAGAGTGGACTGACTTCGAGGTAGTGGAGCTCGGCCAGCGCCACGTCTTTGACGGCTCCTGCAACTGCTACCGCACGGTCATCACGCAGTAGCCGCCTTTGGACCCGACGTACATGGTTACCTGCTGACCTCCTCTCCCCTCTCGGCCAATGGATGAAAAACCAATCCACTCTTTTGACCCCGCTCGAGCCACCTGGCCACAAGGCTCTTGGCGGCATGATTCCAACACCACGGATTCCAGCCCATTGGCCCATTGGATCAGTGGGGCGGGATCTGCCAAAGCGCCAGGACTGTATCCACACCGGCTACGAGGGTCTTGCCGTCAGGACTGAAGGCGAGACTCCAAAGCATCTCTGCATCGCTTTCGAACCTGTGGAGGCGCTTTCCGTCAGACACTCGCCACAGGCTTGCCATGCCCCCTTCGCCTCCAATGGCCACCAGGCGTCCGTCAGGTGAGAAGCGGGAGACAAAATGAATCTTGCTGTCGTCGCCGAAGCGCTTCAAGATTCGACCATCGGCGAGTCGGATCAAAACTGCTGTGTTCGCAGTTGCCAGCAGATGCTTCTTGTCTGGCGATAGCTCAAGGGAGAGCACTTCGCAACCTATTCCCAGGTTGCTGGAGGTCAGCTTGACTGTGCGGACCAAAGCTCCATCCGAGATGCGGTAGTACCGGAGTGTGCAGTCATTGGGACCCGCTATCAGCAGCTTGCCATCAGGCGAGAAAACGACGCTCGTGACCCAGGTCCATTGTCCACGGTGTTCCCGCACCAGTGTGCCGTCTGTGGCCCTCCAGATCCTGATCGCACCGTCCGTTGCACCAGACGCAAGGAGCCGCTTGTCCGGTGAAATGGCGACGGACTTGACGAAGCCCTTGTGCCCAATGAAGGCACGCATCAACCGCAGCTCCGGGTAGCTCCAGAGCCGCACAGTTTTGTCGATGGCACCGGTGATCAATATGGTCGGCTTCGATCTTCACACCACAGAAGCGATGGCATACACAACATCGCCGATGGTAGCTGTTGCGTTGCGAGCCCAATGTCCCCGTGAGCGCGGTCCCGTTGCAGGTTCCTTGTCCCTTGGGGTAGCCTGGCCGGCGGGAGCCGGCGAGGCTCCGCCTCCGGATGCGCGCCCATACTGAGGTCCAAAAAGGGAGAAGGCCGGATCCAGACATCCCGGCCTTCGAGGTGTTGCCCTACAACGCCAAGGAGCATGTCATACATCAGAGCCTGATCGCAAGACAAACTTCATTATCGGTGAGTATCGGCTGAGCGCGGAGGGGGTGTGGCGTACGGATGTGCCCCGGTCAGCGCCTTGCTCCGAAGGGGCTCGTTGCCAGTGCCGGATGAGCCTTCCCGACCACCGTGAGCGAAAGACTGGACCTGAGCATCCCCTGGTTGTGGTTCGCTGCCGGGTCCATGGCCACTCCTTCACGATCTACCCGCCGGGCTACGTGCCTTACGGGCGGCAAGGTCTGCCGCGGCGGCAGGCATAGATTGACTCGGCGCCAGCATTGCTTGCGGTGGATGATCGGGCGGACCCGGAGGTGGCGCGGTGGCCGGATTGGGCGGACGCCGAAGGGGTGGAGCCAGGCTGGGCGAGCACGCAGTGGCGGCAGATCGGGTGGTGGGGACGCTGTCTTGGGCTGTCGGGGTCGGAGGTGCAGGGGCAGCGGGTGGCGGCGGTGCTCGGTGTGCCGCAGCATGAGCACTCCTCGGGGCGAGCTCGTTGCCAAGAGGGCGGAGACTGGAGGCGAAGCCAGGCGGTGCTGGCGGTGCTGGCGGCGGCCGGCCGTGCTGGCGGGGTCCTCGTCCGGCTCCTTCGTGCCGCCCACATGGTCGGTCTGCTGGGGCGGGCATTCGGAGTGGATGGGCTGAGGTGGCTCCGGCCCCTGGTGCCGGTCTGAGGCTCGGAATTGTCCGGGCGCGGAGATGCGGCGACGTCTCCGAAGGCTACCCACGAGTTGGCAACGGCGTGGGTCGTCTACGGCTGTCACAGGACCGGGGTAGGCACGAGGTTGAGCATGTTCTTCCAGCCAGCGATACTCGTATTGTACTTGCCTCTGACCTCGATTTCGTGGTTCATTTCCCTTGTGCGTTCTGGTGGCGATTTGGCTCGGGCCTGGTGGGTTGGGCGCTCTGGACTTCGCGCGCTCGGCAGAGAGTTGACAGAGACAAACCCACGAGGAAAGGAGGCTGAAAATGGCTATCCGGATGCTGTGGGTGCTCATCAGCCTGGTGCTGGCGAGCGGGGTGGACGAAAACGAAGAACAGGCCGCGTACACAGAGCCCGTTTACAACGGCCCTTCCATCACTCAGGGATCCGCCACGCGCTACCTTCCTTTCGAAATCGTGGTGGTGCGCAAGGTCTCCTGGTCCTCGGACGGCAGCCTGGCGCACTACTGGCTGCACCGCGAGAACCGAAAGGAGGCGGGGAAAAAGGGGAAGATCATCATCGGCTTCTTCGTGGACGTGGGCACGGGAAAAACGCTCGCGACCTACCAGGTGGAGCAGTCGGGCGTCCTGCCCAAGTCCCTCAAGGCCCAGTGGGCTCGCTCCAAGCCCCGCGCCTGGGCAGATGCCCTCCTGAAGAAGGGCGCGTTCAAGCCGGGCAAGCGCAACCCCAGAGCCCCGGAGCGGGGCGCAAAGCTCACCATCGGGTCGGTGAAGACCCCACTGGGCTGGCTGACCATCTGGCGCCTCGATCACTTCTTCCGCTGGATGTGGCAGTCCTTCCCCCAAGTGGTGAAGCCTGGCACGACCCTGGACGCCAAGCTGGTGCTCAAGTACAAGCCCAAGGGGGGGCCAGAGCGCGTGCTGTACGCCCACCTCCCATTCCTTGACTACGGCTATGTCTTTCGCCACGTAAAGAAGTATCGCCAAATGCTGGCCTGGGAGAACGATGATCCCAGCAAGGTCCCGCCGAAGCCCAAGGCATGCGCGAGGGTCCTAAAGGACGACCTCGGTGACGATTGCGTCAGGGCGCTGCGCAAGGCAGGCTATGGGGAGGAGAACAGATACCCCTTCAGGGGGGAGGTCACCATCTTCCAGAGCCCCCAAAAGGACGCCCTGCTCGTCTTCTGGGATGATCGGCAGGATCTCCGCGTGGTGGACGGGAAGGGGTATGGCGTGTTCCGCTCCCACGTGACGGTCCACGCGTTGACCCCACGAGCGTCCAGCACGCTCGTGCCCAAGGAGCCGCCTCGGCCCATGGCCCGCCCGAAGGGTCCCCGGAGCACCTCCATGACCATCGGCAAGGCAACCTCTTCACCTGAGAGTCCCTCCATGGAGGCCGTCGGCAGCCGAATGCCGGCCAAGAAGAAGCCGGCCAAGAAGAAGGGCTGTGGCTGCTCGAGTGGCGCCTCGGGAGGCCTCCCCGGCGTGCTGCTCGTCCTGGGGCTCGCCGGGGCGCTGTGGCTTCGGCGCCGGATAACCGGGCGGGGCTGAGATCGGGGCGGGCGCGCCCCCTGCGGCGCGCCCTGGCGCGCCCCTGCGGCGCGCCCCCTCCAGGGTTATCCCCATGTTGATCACCTGGGTCGCTGCGATTGGGCGTAACCGCTGGAAGTTGCGTGGAAAACCGCAGCCTGCTCTTGAGGGGTGTAGATGCAGCCACGCATTCGCCCGCGTCGTAGATATCTCATGTTCTAGTACGTCTGGCTCCTGCGGACCTGTCGCCGCGAAGATGGCATGCCCGCCCAGCGGGTCATCGCCAACCTGGGCGAGATGTCGGACCAGGAGTTCGAAAACCACAAGCTCGCTTTCAATGCCTCCCGCCAGGGCAAGTCAGTGGTGCTCCCCGATGCGCCAGCGTGGAAGGCCCGCATTCGGCGAGGTCCGCGGGCCGCTGCTGGAGCTTTACGCCGGCTCGGGAAACCTCACCCGGGATCTGGCCTCACGGGGCGAGCTGATCGCCGTGGAGTCACAGCCCGGGACGGCAGCGCTGGCCCGCCTCAACCTGGACGGCCTGCCCGTGGAATGGATGACCGACGAGGCAGGCGCCGCCCTGTCGAAGCTCGCCCGCTGCGGTCTGCGGTCGGCGCTGGTGGTTCTCGACCCACCCCGAAGCGGAGCGCGCGAGGTCCTCGACAGCCTGGCGGTGCTCCGCCCCTCCCGGATGCTCTACGTCTCCTGCGACCCCATGACCCTGGCCCGGGACGTGTCGATTCTCGCTGGCGCGGGCTACCTGCTCCAGCGCCTCCGCGCTTTCGACACCATGCCCCAGACTCATCACTTCGAGACCGTGGCCGAGTTGGCCCTGACGCCCGGCGATGAATCATGCTGCTAGCGGTTCTGCTCGTCCTCCATCCGCTTCAGCCGCTTGCGCATGTGGTCCAGGCTATGTTCCATCCGGCTGATCTGGGCCTCGGTGCTTCGGTGGCGGTCAAAACGTGATCCATTTCCGGCGGTGTGAGAGATCCACCTAAGGTTGCGGTGCGGTGGGATGGTCGCGGCATCAGAGGGCGCTTTCAGACGCGTGGCTGGTCTGTTGTGTGGATGGGGTGAGGAGTGC
>JAJRWW010000140.1 GCA_024276595.1 Myxococcota bacterium | reverse complement strand
GGCCCGGGCGTGGGCCCAGGCCAGCAGCCGATTCAGGTTCCCGATCTTGTCGTAGAGGCGGTTGTAGGTCTCGGGGTTGAGCACAACCGACTGGTGCGTGACCACCGCACGCAGGTCCTTGGCCATGGCGCGCATCTGCTTGTCGCCCAGGCTCTTGGAGTCGGCCACGCCGAGCTCGGCGAGCAGGTCCACGCGCTCGCGCTCCACGCACACCGCCACCACCACCAGGGGGCCGAAGTAGTCGCCCTTGCCCACCTCGTCCTGTCCGATCCAGGCCGCGGGCTTGGGATCCGGGTGCAGGGCGAGGGCGGCGTCGAAGCGGTCGGCGCTCGACAGGGCCTCGGGGGCCTTGGGCACGGCCGGCTCCTCCAGGCCTAGCACTGCGGCCAGGGTGTGGGCGTTGTCGCCCTGGAGCACGAGCTTGCCCGAGCGGTAGAACACAGCGGTGCAGCCGGAACCCTTGGCCCGGTAGAAGGCGTGGGGAGCGTCGAAGAACTCGAAGTCGGCGGCGGCGAGGATCTCCCTGATGCGCCGTTGGTGTTGGGTGTCCACCGGGAGCGTGACGGTCTGCTGGGCCATGATGCCGCTCACAGTACTGGGTATCGTCGCTTCTGTGAAGGTGGCTGGAAAGATGCTCGGCAGAGCGCAGAGGCCAGGCCTACTGGTAGCTGGGATCGCTCTCCTCGCCCACGTGCACCCCTGGTGCCAGGGCCGCTTAGAAACGGCTCCATGATGTGCTATTCTCTGCCTCGATACACAGGTGCTTCTCAGCCTGGATGCTCGGGCGGCTCGGTGCTCGGGCGGCTCGGTGCTCGGGCGGATGGTATGTTCATGAGTCGGACTATCGCAGTTTCGTTGGGGCTATGTCTTTTGCTCGCGGCTCCCCAGGCGGTCCGGGGTGCGCCGGCGACGGGCCAGACGGCTGCTCAGCGCAAGGCTCGCGCCAGGAAGCTCTTCGAGAAGGGCGAGCTTTACTACCAGCAGGGCGAGTTCAAGAAGGCGCTCGGCTTCTACATGAAGGCCAACAGGACCTTTCGTCATCCCGCCTTCGTCTTCAACGTGGCGCAGTGTCACAGGCTGCTGGAGCATTACAGGAAGGCTCTGTTCTTCTATCGGCTGTTTCTGTCGGAGAGACCCAACGCGTCCAACGCCGAGGAGGTGCGCAAGCGCATCGGGCAGATGGAGAAGAAGCTCAAGGAGCAGAAGGCCCGCCTCCAGGCGGTGGGCAGGGTCTCGATTATCAGCCGGCCCCAGGGCGCGGCGGTGCGAGTGGATCGTTTCACTGGTCCCGCCGCAGGGACCACGCCGGTGATCCTGAAGCTGAAGGCAGGCGAGCACCTGGTGCTGCTGGACAAGCCCGGCTTCGAGAAGCTGCACAGGACGGTGAGGGTCAAGGCGGGTGGAGTGGCCGTGCTCACCGTCGAGCTCAGGGCCAGCCAGGACGCACGGGTCGCCCCCCGACCCAGGGAGGCTCGCCGCGCCTCTCCGGGGGGGGGCGCGCTCAGTCGGGCCCGACACCCGGGCGGGAGGGGAGCAGGGTTGACCCCCGGCCCCGCTCCTCGCGGCTCCAAGGTGACCTACAGGCCCTTTTGGAGGCGCTGGTGGTTCTGGGTGGGCACGGTGGTGTCCGTGGCTGCCATAAGCCTGGGAGCCACGGCCGGGGGCTTTGCCCTGCGGGACTACAACAGGTACCTCGGCAACGGAGACGTGGATGTGCAGCGGAGCGCCAAGAGAACCGCCGCCGCCGCGGACGGCCTGCTTTTTGGAGGCGCTGCGCTGGGGGTAGCCACCATCGTTGGGGCCATCATCGTCCACGCGAGGTACAAGAAGGCAGCAAACGAGCGCGCTTCGGTCCTGCAGGTCGCTCCCTCCTGCTCTGCCAGGGGGTGCGGGCTCCAGGTGCGCGGCAGGTTCTAGCGGGCTGCGGGGACAGCCCAGATCCATCCAAGAGGACGTTCAATGCACACCACGCTGAAGCTACGTATTCCTCCCAGAGCACCACATTTGGCCGACGGCTCGGTGCAGGGGACATACCTGCTGGAGCTCCTCGCAGACATGGCGGCGGAGCTGCTCATTGGCATCGATGGCGACGAGGGCAT
Source organism: Myxococcota bacterium (assembly GCA_024276595.1). Lineage (GTDB taxonomy): Bacteria > Myxococcota_A > Polyangia > HGW-17 > JAJRWW01 > JAJRWW01. The sequence continues at coordinate 18,966 of JAJRWW010000140.1, read as the reverse complement.
CGTGAGGGGGCTCACGGACGTGGAGTTTCCCAACCCGGCATACCTCGGTGACTTCATCGAGGCGGAGGCCGAGGTGATTCACTGGGGGGACGGTACCCGTCGAATCTCCTTCACTGCCCACAAGGTGGCATCGAGCCTCTCGCCCACCCTCCCGCGCTCCTCTGCCGCCCAGCGGCTCACCCACGCCAAGCCCATATGCTCTGCAAAGGCACTCTACTTCGTGCCCGAGAAGCGCCGCCGCATCCAGAACGCTCCGGAGCCGCTCATTATCACCTGCGCCCCGGTGGGCAACGAGACGACCCGGGAGGACAGTCCCTACCTGCCGCTCTCACCCGAGGAGATAGCCGCCGACGTGGCGCGATGTGCCGCCGAGGGGGCCTCTGTGGCTCACCTGCACGTGCGAGACGGAGCGGGGCAGCCCACCCAGAGCAGGGAGATCTTCGCCGAGGCCATCGAGAAGATCCGCCAGCGGTGTGACGTGGTCATTCAGATCTCCACCGAGGGGGACGCCGCAATGGACGTCGCCACCCGCTGCCAGCCGCTGGACGCTGGGGGGGAGATGGCGTCCATTGCCACCGGTACCGTCAACCGCGGTGACCACATTTTCTTCAACTCAAAGCCCCTCATGGAGCACGTGGCGCTCCTCATCAAGCAGGCAAACCTGGTGCCCTGCATAGAGATCTGCGACGTCGGGCACGTGGAGAACATGAAGCTCCTGGCGAAGAAAGGGCTCATCTCCCTGCCGGGGCACTTCGAGTTCGTGCTCGGTAACAAAGGTGGCATGGGTGCGCGCACCGAGGTCGTGCGGCTCCTGGTGGAGATGATCCCCCGCGGATCCACCTGGTCGGTGGCTGGCGTGGGGCGGCACCAGCTCCGAATGGCAGAGCTCGCCGTGCGGCGGGGAGGGCACGCCCGCGTGGGCCTCGAGGACAACGTGAGCCTGGGTCGCGGGATCCAGGCCCAGGGCAGCGCCCCCCTGGTGGCCAAGGTGGCCGAGTACGCCAGGTCCATGGGCCGTCCCATCGCAGATGCGGCCACCGCTCGCAAGCTCCTGGGAGTCAGTGGTTAGCCTGCTGTCTGGCAGGGCTCGCTACCCCTTGCCCCGCGTTTGCAGCTCCTTTTCGAATGCGTTCGTGTTTTGCCACCCCAGCCTTCCGGTGCGGCGGTAGCGCTCCAGCCGCCTGATGGAAATCTCGCAGTAGACCGGGTCGATGTCGGCGGTGCGGGCCCGGCGGCCAAGGCGCTCGCAGGCCAGCAGTGTCGTGCCGGAGTGGGCGAAGCTGTCGAGCACCACGTCCCCGCTCATGGAGGATGCGGAGATGATGCGCTCCATGGCGGCCAGGGGCTTTTGGGCGTAGCAGCCGGAGACGTTCTCCTCCATGCGGTAAAAGACCTGCTGAATGTCCACCCAGACGTTGCCCGGGCGGATGGTCTTGCCCCTGCCGCGCTCTGTGTTCTCCGTGCGCCGGCCCCCGACCTCCTTGTAGTAGCCGCGCAGTATCTTGGGGATATCCGTGTACTGTGGCAAAAAGCGTGGCTGCCCCCTGGTGTAGTACAGCAGCTCCTGGCGCAGGGCCATCCAGTTCTTCTGGGTGCCGTAGCCACGCTGGGCGCGCATGGTGACGAAGGATCTGGCTGCCAGAGGGAGATCCCTCATCATTATCATGAAGTCTGGCAAGGGCTGGAACCCATGCCGCTGGTCCGCCCCCAGCCACACGTAGAGGCTGGAGTCGTCGGTGAGGCACTCCAGGGTGGCCTCCACCCACCGGCGGCACCAGCTCACGTACTCTGTGATGGAGCGTCGAGGGAACACGGCCAGGTTGTAGGGCGGGTCCTCGACGGCGAGGGTTGCGTATCTCCCGCCCATGAGCTCGCGTAGCTGCGTCGGGTTGGCCGCGTCCAGGCAGCCCACGGCGTGCCTCCCTTCCGGGTCCGTCCAGAGGTCCCCTGGGCCCAGGCGACAGTAGGGCAGCAGCCGGCGGCGCAGGCCGGGGTTCTTGTCGAGCCGCGGAAGGGGATCGCGTTTCATCCCACCATGGGAACGCAGGAGCAGGTGTGTCGTCAAGCTTCGAGCCGGCGGGGTCCATGCTCGGCACAGGGCTTCCCGGAGGTGCTGTCATCCGCGCTCGATTGCGCTACTCTGAAGGTCATGGACGACGTGCTCATCATCCTGCCCACCTACAATGAGCGGGAGAACCTGGAGAAGATGCTGGCGGCAACAGGAGAGGCCTTGCCAGGGGCGCACACCCTCGTCATCGACGATGGCTCGCCCGATGGAACCGGCGAGATCGCGGACAGGCTCGCAGAGGGGAGCGCGTCCATCTTCGTGCACCACCGGGAGGGGAAGCAGGGGCTGGGCACGGCATACCTGCACGGCTTCCGCTGGGCTCTGGAGCAGGGCTATGGGCACGTCTTCGAGATGGACTGCGACTTCAGCCACGACCCGGCGGATCTGCCCCGCCTGCTGCGCCGATCCCGAGAGGGGGCCGACCTCGTCATTGGCTCACGCTACGTGCCCGGTGGAGGGGTGGAGGACTGGGGGCTCCTGCGTCGTCTCATCAGCCGCGGTGGAGGGCTCTACTCCCGCCTGGTGCTCGGAGTGGGCGTCCGGGATCTCACGGCCGGCTGCAAGTGCTTTCGACGCCAGGCCCTGGAGCGACTCCCCCTGGACAGGATCCGCTCCGAGGGCTTCTCTTTCCAGATCGAGGTAAACTACCTGGCCGCCAGGGCTGGGCTCGAGATAGTTGAGGTGCCGGTGACCTTCCGCGACCGGCAGGAGGGGGTCTCCAAGATGTCGGGCTCCATCTTCACGGAGGCGCTCTGGGTGGTCTGGCGGATCCGGCTGGGGATCTGACTCCATGCGCCGCTGGCTCAAGGCCATGCTGCCCGCGCTGGCGGTCCTGGTGCCAGCCCTGGTCCTGGCCTTCCTGGGCCTGCGATCCTACAAGGCGGAGCAGATGCTGGCAGAGAGCCGCTTCGAGCGGTCGCTGCGCTCCATCACAGACCTCATGGCGGCGGGGTTGGAGGAGTCCGCCGTGGCGGCCATAAGGGACATGGTGGACATGGCCCGCTCCGGGGTTCCCACGGACGTGCGGGTCAAGCGCGTGCGGAGCCGCCACGCCATCGTGGGGGAGGTCTTTATCCTCGGGCGGCAAGGGCACCTGCTCTATCCTGCCATCTCCAAGCGACATTCGCTGGCGCGACGCAAGGTGGTGCTGCCCATTGTGGGCTCCGCCAGCGCCGCCGCCGACACGGCGAGATCCGGTGCGAGCCTCGTGCGGGAGGTGGCCTTCTACCACCGCAGGGTGAAGCGCGAGCTGGAGGCCAGGCGCTTCTTTGGGCGCGCCGAGCTGGCCGAGGTCTCGGGGAGGCTCCGTCGGGCCTATGGCGCCTACCGCGCGGTGGTGCAACGCTCGGCCCGGCTGGCCCCCTCGGCATACCTCGGCATGGCCAGGGTGGCTGTGGCGCAGGGGATGTGGCGGGAGGCGGCCTTTGCCCAGTCGGTGCTGCTGCACCGCTACGGCACGCGGCGGGACTGGGCGGGAGTGCCCTACGCGCTCATCGGCAGGGTGGGCCTCTTCACGGTGGCCGAGCGCTGCAGGGGTGGCGCATCCCCCTCAGCGGGTGGTGGACGACCCATCCCCCCGCGATCATCCATGTCATCGAGACTCCCGAGCTCCGCGGCTCACGGGCCTTTGGGATGGGCCCCGTCGGGACGCTCTTGCCCCAAGGGTCTGGGTGACCCCCAGGAGCTGGCGATGCTGCTCTACACGGACCTGGTGCACGACCGGCTGCGCACCGAGCTTCACACCAGGATCTACTATCTCGACTGGATCCGCAGACGGATTCGGCCCCCGGCCAGCGCCGAAGGGCGCCGTCGCCTGGCAGAGCTGGACGCAGGGGTGAAGCTGCTGCGGGTGGGCATCCACTTCGCTGTTGAGCTGGGGCGGTCCGTGGCCGAGTCCATCTTGCGCCAGGCAGGATATCGCCCGAGGGGGCTGCGCTTGAAGGGCTTCCGGGGGGGGCGAGCCCTGCTGGTGGTGCAGAGCCTGGGCAGCAAGGTGGGGGGGTTCGTGTTGCGTCGCGAGCGCCTGGAGGAGAGCCTCCGAAGGCTCGGATCCCGAAGGCAGCTCCCGGAGGGCTACATGGTGCGTCTCCAGAGGCTTCCGGTGCCACCAGGCTTGCGTTCCAGGGCGAGGCATGTGCGTCCCCTCGGGGAGGTACTGGGGGACCTGGGCCTGGCCATTTTCAGAGAGTCGGGCAGGGAGAGCGACCTGCCCACCGGTGGCGTGGCTCAGTACCTGGGGCTGGTGGCGGGGCTGGTCTTCGTTCTGGTCGCGGGGATGCTGACCATGTATCGCGGGGTGCGCCAGTAGATGGAGCTGGCCCGGCTCAAGAGCGAGTTCGTCTCCAACGTCTCCCATGAGCTCAAGACTCCCTTGACCTCCATCCGAATGTTCGGAGAGATGCTCCAGCAGGGCCTGGCCACGGACCCGGACAGGCGGGCCAGGTACTACGGGATAATAGTGGCCGAGTCCGAGCGCCTCGCACGGCTCATCAACAATGTGCTGGACTTCTCCCGGATGGAGCGCGGCACCAAGAGCTACGAGATGCAGACGCACGACCTGGGGGATCTGCTCCAGGAGGCGGCAGACACCTTTGGCAACCTCCGGGAGGCCGAGGACCTGGATCTGCGCCTGGAGATCCTCGACGAGGTGAGCGCGCGCCTGGACCGGGACGCCCTGGTGCAGTCGCTCATGAACCTGCTGACCAACGCGGTCAAGTACTCCGGAGATACACCCAGGGTCGTCCTGCGGCTGAGGCTAGCTGGCGGGGAGGCCGTGGTGGAGGTGGCAGACAGGGGGATCGGTGTGCCCAAGAAGGAGCAGCGACGGATCTTCGACGACTTCTACCGCGCGTCCAATGTGCGAAAGGGGGGAGCTGAGGGCACCGGCCTGGGCCTGGCCCTGGTGAGACGCCATTGCGAAAGCATGGGCGGGCGCGTGGAGGTGGAGAGCATCCTGGGGGAGGGGAGCACCTTCAGGATGGTCTTTCCGGCAGCCTGATCCCGCCAGTGGTGACTTCCTGGTGACGTCCTGGTGTAGGCCGCCTGCCGGATGCCAGCCGATCCCTTTCAGAGATGGATGCTCACCTTGGAAGAGGGCCCACCCGCCTGGCGTGAATCACCGTGTACTCGTTGCACGGCTTGCCCTTGGCGAGCTTGCGCGTGATCTTGGTGCTGCACATTCGGTCCTTGGGCGCGGGATAGCTCAGGGTCACCGCCCGCACCCGCAGGACCACCTTCTCCTGCCCCTCCTTCTCCAGGGTGAGGGCCGCGTCCCGCGCGTTCTTGCACCTCCCGTCGCGGCTGAACCCGGTGAAGGTCTCGACGCCCGCGATGCCCTTGCCCTTCGCCTCGGTGAAGAGGTAGATGAAGCTCGCCGCCTTCTTCCCGCTGGTCTTCTCCTTGCAATCGGCCGGATCCTTGCAAGAAAACACCGAGAGCCCCTTGCCCACGAGGGTGTCCGTGAGGAAGGCCACGAAGTACTTCTCATCCTTCTTCTCCAGGATGGAAGCGCCCTCGGCCTTGCAAGATCCCTTGCTCCTGGTCATCTTCACGACCTGGTAGATCCCCTGGTACTCCTTGGCGACCTTCTCGATGTCGGGGCCCGAGGATCTGCTCCTGTCGCTGCCCTTGCCACATCCCCCTGGTGCCGCGATGAGCGCAATGATCGCGATGAGCGCCAGGGCAAAGGTTCCACGCAGCGGTCCAGTCATCTCTTTCATGGTGTCACCTGCTGTCGGCTCCTGATGGATACGGGGGGCACGTTACCGCGGCCTGGGTCGGGCTGTCCACAACCAATGTCGGCGCTGGCGCGCAGTGGGGACGGATCCCCGGAGGCGCCTGGCTCCCCAAAAATCGGCCATTGCACCTCCTGGATCCTCGGTGCTATATTTCCGGACCCCTCGCGCCCGTGTGCCGGGGGGAACGGAGCCCATTGGAACCAGCAGTTCAGAAGCGCCGATCCTCTGGCCAGGTGTTGGCCCTGGTGATACCCCCCCCGGAGCCGGAGCCTTCGGCTCCCGAGCCCCGGAGGAGGTGGCCGTTTTTCTTGAAGCTCGGCCTGGGGGTGCTGGCGGTGGCCGGGGCCCTTCTGGCCACCGGCTACGTCGTGTACGAGCAGGCGCAGCAGAAGGCCGTGCGCAAGGAGCTCCGCAGGGCTCGCCGCCTCGCTGCCCTGGACACCCCCGCCGCCTACGGCGCTGCCATGCAGATCCTCGAGAAGGTGGCCGCCAGGCGGCCTGGGGATGCCCGGTTGGTGGTGAAGATGGCGGAGATCCATGCATTCTTATGGGGGCGCTTCGGCGGGAGCGAGCGGGCTCGCAGGGACGCCATCGCGTCGCTGGCCCGGGCCAGGGAGCTGAAGGCGGATCCCGAGCTGCTGGCCGCTTTGAAGGGATACCACCTCATCTTTCAGGGACGCTTTGCCGAGGCGGCCCGTCACGCAGAGGCTGCCCTGCTCGTTCACAGGCGGTCGGCGCGGCTGGACTATGTGCTTGGGATGGCCAGGTACTTCCTCGGGGATCTGACCGCCGCGGTGGCCACCTTCAAGCTGGCGGTGGCCCACGACTCTCACTTCCTTCCCGCCCGGGTTGCCCTGGGGCGGATGCAGCGGCAGCGTGGGCATCCCAGGCTCGCCCTGGCCACCTTGAAGCGGGTGCTCGCCGAGAGCCCGGGTCACCCGGAGGCTCGGCTGGAGGTTGCCCTGATCCCAGAGGCTGGCAGCCAGGCCGCTGGTGAGGCCGAGCACAGGCGGCTCTTGCGGATGGCGAAGGACCACCCACCCCTGCTGGCGCTGGCGAAGCTCGCGAGCGGCCGGGATGCGCTGGCCGAGGGGGATTTCGCGCTCGCCCGTAGGCTCCTGCGGGAGGGGGCGCTCTTGGCCCCCGACGACCCGGAGATCGCGCTGGAGCTGGTGGCCTCGCAGCTCCTCCCCGGGGGCGATGCCCGCAAGGCGTGGGCGGATCATGAGCGGCTCGCAGACCGCTCCAGGGAGTACAGGAAGGCAGCCTCGGTGTTTGCTCGCGCTGCCCTGGCAGCGGGGCGCCCAAAGGACGCCCTGAAGTTTCTGCGCAAGCCGGTGGCGGCAGCCCTGCCGCCCGAGCTGCTGAGGCAGCGTCTCGCGGTCAAGGTCGCTGCGGCACGCGAGCTGGACCAGCCCGAGATAGCGGACAGGGTCTGCGCAGAGCGTTTCCGACGTCCCGGCCCTGGCGGCGGCTGGCAGGCCTGCCTGGTGTACCTGGCCCGGTCTCGGCGTGGCGCCGAGATGGAGAAGATCCTCTCAAAGGGCGTGGGGGTGGCCCCTGGGCTGGTCTCGGGGCTGATGGCTTTCCGCCAACGGGACTATCCCCGGGCGGTGCGGCTGCTCTCCAAGGCGACGAGGGGCGCTGGCGTTGCCCCGGAGGTGCTGGGAGTGCTGGCAGAGTCACTCCAGAAGATGGAACGCCCCATGGCCGCCCTGGCGCCGCTGCGACGGGCGGTGGGCCTTGGCTGCCAGGCCGTGCGGCAGCGCCTGGATCTGGCCTGGGGACTGGCGCGCTCGAGACGTGAGAAAGATGCCTCGCGGATCCTCCGGGAGCTGATCCGCGAAGCCCCCCGAGGAGCGCGCACCCTAATGGACATGGGGCTCCTGGGGCTTCGCCTGGGGCTCACCGGCGAGGTAAGCAAGCTGGCCAAGCTTTTGACCAAGGCTTACCCCGCCTCAGGCCACGGTCCCTACCTGTCGGCCGTGCTCTACCTGCGGGCAGGGAAGCGCCGCAAGGCGCGCGCGCGGCTGGATGTCGCGCTCATGAGGGATCCCCTCCACGTGCCCAGCAAGCTGGCCCTGGCCCGGCTCGCTTTCTGGAGGGGAGACGTGGGAGGAGGGCGGCTGCTCTTCGAGTAGGCCTGGCGCGCCTCTGGCCGCGATCCCGCCGTGCTCCTGGAGCTGGCCCGCAGCTACTTCCAGCACAGGTACATCAACAGAGCCCGCAAGGCCTACGTTCGGGCCACCTTGCAGTACCGGGGCCTCGGCTCGGGGTACCTCGCATCGGGCGTCCTGTCAGAGCTGGCGGACCGACTGGCCAGCCTCGAGCGATATCGCCGGAAGGCGATCGCGCGCATCCTGAAGTGGTCGCTGAAGCTCTACTGGGCCAACCCACTTTCCCACCTGCGCAACGGGCTCTTTCAGGAGGCTCGTGGCTACCACGTGGACGCGCGCCATTCATACCAGCGGGCCATCCGCTACGGCCCGGAGATAGCCGAGGGCTACTACCGTCTGGGCGCGCACCTGCTGGCCTGGAAGCGCGATCTGCCCAGGGCGGAGCGGGCCCTCTCGCGCTTCTTGGAGATGGAAGGGAGTCGGGGTGGGCGGCGGGTGAGCAACGCCCGGAAGTGGTTGGCGCGGATCCGGGCGCGACGGAAGTTCTTTCGGCGAAGAGGCAAGTAGTCGAGGCTCTCGCCATGAAGCTGGAACCGGCGCGCGCCACGGCTGTCTGAGCCTCTGATGACCTGATCGACAGCTCCTGCTGCCCTGACGGGGCGCCTTCACAGGCGGTTGATTCGTGCGAAGATCTACATGGTTGCTCATTCTGGCCGCTCTGGTTCTGAACGTGGCGGCGCAGGCGTACTCCATCCCCGTTACCCGCTACATCCGCGAGTCCTCCACCTCGGTCAACGCCGACATCGCGCTTCGCTTCGCCTACTTTGCCTTCATGCTGCTGGTTGCGGTGGTGGAGGCGCTGCTTGTTGATGACCTGCTCTCTGGGGGGGCGTGGCGAAAGCGCTTTCTGGGAGGCCTCAAGCCGGGCGCCGGCTCCGGGCGGAGACCTGGCGACCAGGACTCGGTGGACCTGTCGGACGAGGAGTTCGAGGCGGCCCTGGGCTCCCGTCGGAGCGGGCTGCGATTTCTCATTGCAGAGAGCTCGCTCTCCTTCTTCCTGGCCTTCTTTGTCCTGCTGGGCCTCAACTGGCTGATGTTCAACGCCCTCAACGGCTGGTTCGATCTCTACTATGGTCGGGGAGGGCATTACGTGACCCAGCTCCGCTCGCCGGACGCCAGGCTCCGCTGCGAGGCCATCTTGGAGCTCTCCTATCGGCGCAGCGCTCGAGTGGGCCTGGACCTGGAGCGAGCGTTGGCCGACCGCCTGGAGGAGGGCACCCCCAAGGAGAAGGTCTGGGCCGCCTGGGCTCTGGGCTACCGGCGCAAGCTCAAGCTGCCCGCCAGGCCCACGGAGCAGGTGGAGCGGGCCGAGGATCTCCTGGTGAGTCTATTGGAGCGGGGAACGGATCGCCAGAGACAGGTGGCGGCGGTGGCGGCGGCTCGCTATCTCATGGCGAGGGGAGAGCGGGCGTCTGCGCGGCTGCTGCCCGCCATACGGAGCCTGGCCAGGTCCAGGCAAGCCAGCGGCAAGATGGACGTGGAGACGGCCGTGGCCCTCGGGCTCTTGGGGGACAAGCCAGAGGTGGCGCTGCTGGGCGAGCTGCTGCTGCGTGGGGAGCAGCGGCTAGCCGAGGTGGCTGCCTGGGCCCTGGGGCGCATGCAGCACCGGTCCAGCCTGCGCCCTCTGCTCGGCGGCCTGGACAAGGCCCCGGCGCCGGTGCGTTGCGCCATCGTCCGGGCCCTGGGGAGGCTGGGGAGCGCAGCGCGTGTGTCGGTGCGGCTCATGGCCGAGTTCAACCACAAGAGCTCGGGCTTTGTGTGCGCCGCGCGAAAGGTGGTCCTCCGCCCAGATGGCCGGGGGAAGAAGATCGTGGACCAGCTCGTGTTGGCCAAGATGGCTCGCCGCTACCGGGTGCTGCTGCTGCAGACCATGGCGAAGGTGAGCTTTCTCCCGGACGCTCTGCCGTGGCTGGACCGGGTGTCCCGAGACCCGGCCTTCCACAAGCAGACCAGGGGATATGCACGTGAGTACTACAGGTCTCTCAAGCGACAGATGGCCAGGGAGCAGTAGGTGCACAGGGCGTTGTTGGCTGCCCATCTCCGTGGCCCTGCTGGCGACCTCGCTCACGGCCCCGGCGGCCGGCTGCGGACGCTGCGTCGAGCACGAGGCCCGGGTCGGAGAGGGGATCCGTGGCAGGGCCCATGGCCCGGGGAAGGGGGCTGCCGAGCTCCTGTTCTACGACGGGTTCGAGTCTGGCAGCCTGAGCCGTTGGAGCTTCCGGTGGCTGCGGCGCAGGGCCTCGGCGCGAATCGTCGCGCGGCCGGTTCGACATGGCAAGGCCGCCCTGGAGATCTCCCTTCGTCGAGGCGACCCCATGTTCTCCAAGGGAAAGCGATCGGAGCTGCAGGTCCCCGGTCACTTTCAGATCGGCAAGGCATACTGGTACGGCTTCAGCGTCTACCTGCCTCCGGACTGGAAGGAGGACTTCAAGGCAGAGGTGGTTGCCCAGTGGTTCGCCACCCGCGATGAGCATCTGGGGGAGCGACCCAGGAGCCCATCGCTCGCCTTGCGAATCAAGGACAGGCGCTGGATCGTCACCTACCGCTACGACCGCAAGCGGCTCTCGGTGGGCAACGGGGCGCCCAAGGGCAAGGTGCTAACAGTGCGATATCGCAGAGGGGTCTGGACCGACTGGGTGTTTTTTGTGCGCTGGTCCTGGGGAGACGACGGCCTGACCCGGGTCTGGAAGGACGGCGAGCTGCTGGCCAGCCGCGCAGGCCCCAACACCTACAACGACGCGGTGGGTCCGATCCTCAAGATAGGGATCTACAAGGCTCCCTGGAACCGGCCCGAGGCCCGCTCCGCGGTCAGCTCTCGCACCCTGTACTTCGACGAGGTTCGAGTGGCCCGTGGAGCAGGCGGCTACGAGGTTGTGGCACCTCCCAACCGGTGAGGGCTCCGTCGCGACCTTGCGACCGTCGCCTTGAAAGGGTCCGGTCGATCATTTATTCTTCGGACACCTGGTATGCGACCAGGCGAGGTGACGGCAAAGATGAGCGATGGACCTCCAGACGCCCCCAACGCTGGTGTCGCTGCGGTGATCACCGAGATGCAACCGGGTGATATCATTGGCGGAACCTACCGAATCCAGAAGAGGTTGGGGGAGGGCGGCCTCGGTCCTCTCTACAGGGCCGTGGATGAGCGGTCCGACGCCATCGTGGCTCTGCGAGCCCTGGCCCCGGAGCTCACCGGCCACCCCGAGGTGACCGCTGCCCTGCGCGCCCAGATAGACCTGGCCTCGACGCTTGGGCACAAGAACATCGTCAAGACCTTTGGCATTGCCGCCGAGGGAGAGCTGCTGTTCGTGATCACCGAGCACGTGGTGGGGCAGCCCCTGCGGGAGATCATGGATCGCAAGCAGCGCTCCAACAAGCCCTTCACGCTGAAGGGGGCGTACAACATCGTGGCGCACCTTTGCAACGCCTGCGCCTACGCCCATGAGGCGACCTTTCACGGTGCCCTCAACCCCGGGAACATCCTGGTGAACAGGGCCGGCCGCATCAAGGTGGGCGAGTTTGGTTTTGCCAGGGCCCTGTCGGGCCTGGGGAACTTCGAGAGCCTGCTAGGGGGGAACGGCTACCTCTACCTGGCACCGGAGCTGACCCAGGCGCCGCAGTCGGCAGATGCCCGGGCGGACATCTACTCCATTGGAGTTGTGCTCAACGAGCTCATCACGGGGCGCTCCCCAGCGGAGAGCTTCGAGGCTCCTTCCACAGTGCGTCCTGGGCTGCCAGTGGAGGTTGACCAGGTGATCGGCCGCTGCATGCGGCCGCTGCCCGACGACCGCTTCGAGTCCATTCAGATGCTCAAGCAGGCGCTCATGGGGGCGCTGGAGCACGTCTCGGAGGTGCCCGGCTCTGGAAAGGAGATGGTGCTGGCCGGCGCGCCCACGGCCGCTGTCGCTGCTGCAGCCCAGGGTGGGGGCGTCGACATAGACATAGACGTCGACGTCGACGCAGACGTGGATGTAGACGTGGATGTAGACGTGGACGTGGACGTGGACGTGGATCTGGATCTGGACGCCGAGCCAGTTGGAGAGGGGGCGGGGGGCTCCCCTGCCGGGCTTCCACCGTCGTTGCCCCCGTCCTCCCAGATGGTGGATCCCTTTGCGGTGGGATCGGGTGGGGAGCAGGATGGCTTGCCGCCGCTCATTGGCAGCGCAGAGGATGCCTTCGACCTGGAGAGCCTCATCACCGAGGCCGCGGGAGAGGACGAGGACAAGTACCTCGTCTCCAAGAGAGGTCTGGATTTTGGTCCCTTTGCGGTGACCGAGATCAAGCGGCAGATCGCCTCCGGGGAGATCCTCCCCGACGACTCAGTGGTGGACGTGGACTCGGGGGAGCGCGTCAAGGTGAAGGAGCACCCGCTCTTTGCGACCTTCACCCAGGAGGTGGTTCGCCGGAAGGAGGCCCAGCGACGGGCCCTTGCGGAGAGCGCCACCGAGACCACCGAGAAGCGCAAGTCCAGGGTAATGATGTTCGTGGGTGTCGCTGTGCTGGCGCTGCTGGCCCTGGGCGTCGGCTCGGTGCTCATTTACCAGGGCATCACGAAGAAGAAGAAGGGGATGTCCAAGCGGGGCGGAGACAAGGAGAGCGACTACATCGGCAGCGACGAGGATCCCACTGGCAAGAAACGCACCAGGAGACGTCGTTACCGCCGACACGGTCGGTCCAGGGGGGGCTCCACCGGCCTGGACATGGAGGTGGTGGCCAAGGACACCTTCGACTTCGGCGGAATGCACGGCGGCCAGGAGAGGCTCTCTCCGTCGGTGATCCGCTCGGTCATAGATCGCAGGAAGAACCGCGTGGGAAGCTGCATGTTGAGCGCGGGCGCAAAGTCCATTCGGGTTTATGTGCACGTGCGAGGGAGCGGCAAGCTGGGGTACGTGGGCACGAGCCCCAAGAGTGCTGCCAGGTGCGTGCGGCGGGCGCTGAGCGGGCTCCGGTTCCCCAAGTTCAACGGATCGGTCACCAAGGGCAGCTACTACCTGAGCATGTGACTCCCCCAGGTCGAGTGAGCCAACCCTGCTCGGCCGGCTCAAACCCGCAGTAGGTTTTGTGCGCAAGGGGCTCCAGTGCTACAACGTCACCATCGCCCATGATCAAGCGCCGCATATCCATATCCCCGTTGGGGAGCCTGGTGCTGGGCCTGGTGCTGGCCTCCGCCATGTTCGCGGTGGCCACCACTGACCTGGCTCTTCCTGCGGCTGACCCGCCCGGCGTGGGCCAGGTGGCCCCTGTCAGCTATCGGGTGCCCGGCGTCAACATGGTGCAGGAGCTGGACGAGAAGGCCCTCTACTGGCGGGTCCGCTTCGAGATCCCCGTGGGGAAGAGGCTCACCGCCGGGGAGGTGAAGCGGCTTCGAGCCCTCGAGGAGAACCGTCGCCCGCCCGGGTTGGGGTTTGCCCTGGGGCTGGGTGGGCTGCTCCTCGCGCTGTTTGTGGTGGCCAGCCTCAGCGTGCGGCTCTTCGTGCGGGATGGCAAGCTCCTGCGCGTGCAGCTCCTGCTGTTTCTGCCGCTGGTTCTGCTGCTCGCTGTGGCGAAGGTGGTGTTTCTGCTGACACCCCTCTCGGTGTTCTGGATCCCACTGGCGGCCTTTAGCATGACCTGGGCCATAATGCACACCAGGATCGCGGGCATGGTGGTGGGGGTGGTGGGCGCCGCTGCGGCAGCGACCCTCTTCCCCCTGGACCTGGCTCTGGCCGTGACCCTCGCGGGCCAGGCGCTGGTGCCGCCGCTGCTCATGGATCGAGTGCGCAAGCGTCGCTCTCCCGGCACTGCCTGGCTGGGCGGCTGCGCCGTTGGCCTGCTATCTTACGTGGGCTATCACTGGCTGGTTCATTCCAGCCTCCCCACCGAGGACCTCCGCGACCTTCAGCGCTCGGGTCTGCTGGCTGTGCTCGGAGCCGCGGCCATGTCGCCGCTGCTGGCCTATGTGCTCAGACCGCTGCTGCAGCCCCTGCTCGGCGTTGTCTCTTCGTCTCGGCTCATGAAGCTATCGGACCTGGATCACCCTCTGTTGGTGGAGCTGGCCGAGGAGGCGCCGGGCACCTGGCAGCACACCCTCGCCATGGCAAACCTGGCGGAGGTGGTCTGTGCCTCCATTGGCGCGGACTCCAAGCTGGCTCGAGTGGGGGCCTACTACCACGACGTTGGGAAGCTCACCAACCCCAGGTACTTTGCCGAGAATCTGGAGTCGGGGGAGATATCTCCCCATCTGGAGCTGGCGCCGGAGGAGTCGGCCAGCTTCATCTTCGAGCATGTGACAGAGGGCGAGCGGCTGGCCCGGCGACACAAGCTTCCATACGCCGTGAGAGAGTTCATCTTCACCCACCACGGCGACGGCCTGCTGGAGTTTTTTTGGCACAAGTGCCAGGAGCAGGGGAACCCGCGGGATCTTCCCAGGGAGGCATTCTGCTACCCGGGCATCCGACCGCGAACCAAGGAGACCGCGGTGCTGGCCGTGGTGGACGCGGTGGAGGCTGCCTCCCGCACCTTGCGGGACCCCGATGCGGATCGCATCGACAGCCTGGTGCGGCGGATCGTCGTCGGAAAGCTCGGCGCGGGCCAGCTCGACGAGGCCGGGCTCACCGGCGCCGACCTCGCGGGCATCATTTCAACCCTGCAGGAGGTTCTCCGCAGCCAGCACCATGTGCGCCCGGAGTACCCCTGGCAGAAGAAGGAGCGCCAGGACATGGTCCGCCGCGCCCAGGGGGCTGCGGCGCAGGCCGCAGACGCGGATCCCCGGGCGACAGGGGAGATGGCCCGGGAGCCGGCCCCATCTCCGGCGCCAGGGCGGGTCCGAGAGCCGGCCCCATCTCCGGCGCCAGGGCGGGTCCGGGAGCCGGCCCCATCTCCGGCGCCAGGGCGGGTCGGGCTCCCTGTTGCGGAGGCCGCGCCCGAGGACCAGCGCTCCCCAGCGGAGGAGCTCTCGGCGGCTCTGGAAGGCGATCTCACTGGCCCCGTGCCCATTCCACAGCAGCTCGCTGATCCCCCCGCGGCGGTCTCGCCAGAGGCCACTGCATCCTCGGAGACCTTGTCCGGGGTCACCGCGCCCACCGCCGGCCAGGGTATGTCGGAGGCGAGCAGCTCCGTGGTGGAGGACACCATCAGGGAGCCCGGCCGGACCAGCGGCGGGAGCAATGAGTAAGCGCCCATTCAAGGCGCCAGAGCGTGTTTTCGCTCCACTGTTGCCCGCTGGGGCCCAGGGCGGCTGACCCATGTGCCCCACCTCCACCAGGTACCTGTGCGCCCCCCAGCGCATCAGCCATGGCAACTCGGTGCGGTTGCTGGTGGACGGGGGGGAGGCATACCCGGCCATGCTGGAGGCCATCGAGGGGGCGCGGAGCACCCTGAACCTGGAGACGTATATCTTCGCCTCCGACACCACCGGCTGGTCCTTCGCCAGGGCGCTGGCGGCGGCGGCCGGGCGGGGGGTGGAGGTGAACCTGCTCCTGGATGGGTACGGGTCCTTGGGTTGCTCCGCGTCGCTGCTGGACTTCCTGGCGCAGGAGGGTGTGCGAGTGGTGTGGTACAAGCCCCTGGCACCCTGGCGCAATGGCTGGGGCTGGTGGCGTCGTGACCACAAGAAGATCCTGGTGGCCGATGGCGTGGTGGGCTTCGTGGGCGGGCTCAACATCGCCGACGAGTACGCCGATGTGGCCAGCGGCGGCCGCGGGTGGCGAGACACCCACGTGCGCCTCGAGGGGCCCGTGGTGGCGGGGCTCCAGGAGTCATTCTTCCGCTCCTGGGGGAGGTCCGGTGGAGCCTGGCTGGAGCCCGCTGCCCACTTCCCGGCCCATGCCCCGGCTGGAGATGCGGACGCGGTGATCCTCACCAACCGAATCTACAGGGAGCGGCGGCAGATCCGCAGGGCGTACATGCACGTGCTCCAGGCTGCCTCCAGCTACATCTATCTCACAAGCGCCTACTTTGTCCCGGACATGGGGATCCGCTCCCTGCTGCGCAAGGCCCGGGCCCGAGGGGTGGACGTGCGCATCTTGCTCTCGGGAGCGAGCGACATCGCGCTGGTCACCTTGGCCGCGAGGCACCTCTACAGCCGGCTGCTCAGGCGTGGAGTACGAATCTACGAGTGGCGAGGACGGATGATCCATGCCAAGACCGCGGTCGTGGACGGTCTCTGGGCCACCGTGGGGAGCTGCAACATGGACTTCATGTCCATGCGCTACAACCTGGAGTCCAACGTGGTGGTGCTCGGGGACGCTCTCGCCGACCCCCTGACCGAGCAGTTTCACCGGGACCTGGCCGGCGCCAAGGAGATCCTGCTGGAGCAGTGGCGGCGGCGCCACTGGTGGCAGAAGCTGCAAGAGAGCGTCGCATACGGCTTTCGGAAGGTGCTGTAGTTTCCTGGCAGGTAGGTCCAAGTCCGGATCTTCGCGACAGGTGGCCAGGAGCCAACGGCTGGCAGCACCAGGATACCGGCTCGATGCACCTCTTTTGCGAGCTAGTCGATCACCAGCACCTCATCGGTCGCCGTAGTGGTCATCCCACCGCTCGCCGGCCCGGACCTGGGCAAGCAGGAACCGGACACCCTTGTTGTCGGTGGGGTTGAGCCAGAGCATCCGCTCGAAGATGGATGCCGCTTCCTCGTCGCGTCCCGCCCGCCAGAGGCAGAGCCCGAGGCCGTGCATACACCGCAGGAAGGGACGGTTGCTTGTGCGCCCCCAGGGCAACAAGCCCTCGAAGTCGTCGCCGAGCGACAGCTCACCGACGCGGACGCCGACCTCGTAGTGCCGGAGGGCCTTCTCGGGCAAATGGTCGAAGGCGAAGTTGCCGAGGTGAGCGTGCGCGTCGAGGCAGCGCAGATCGGCAGCGAGCATCTCGGCGAGGAGCTTCCGGGCACCAGCCGGGTCGCCGGACGCGTGCAGCTCGCTCGCCTCGATGATTGGATCGCTGAACCAGTTGTCGGGATCCGCGCCCGGCAACACCTGCTCCATCTCGAACGATGACCGCGGACCACGGGCGACGATGGGCTTGGCCCACTCCTCGAGCGGCTCGCCCTCCTCGCCCCAGTAGTGCTTGGTCGGGTTCCAGGTCCACTCGTTGCGGAGGCGAAGGGGCACAAGATCGAGCGCTGCGACATCGAGGCGATGGCCCTCGACGACGCCGGACAGGTACGGATGGCCGGCGTAGCTCCACTGCTTGCGGCAGCGGACGGTGACGATCTCGCCGGGGACCATGTCCAACACGTCTGCCGAGCGCAGGGTGATCTCCCGCGCCGTCGCCAGGATGCGGCACCGGGCCGCCCGCTGCTTGGGTGCCAGCACCACGAGGTCGATGGGGCTCGTCAGGTCGAGATCCTCTCCCATCGCCTTGTGGCGCTTGGGCCCGCGCGCGGCGGCCGGCTCGATGGCCCCGGTCGGATCGAGACCCAGCCATGTCCGGTAGGCGGCGACGTGCCGCGCGCCCTGGGTGCCCTCTGGGAAGCCAACCTCGGAGGCGGCCACGACGTGCTCGGTGCCGTCCTGGCGCCGGCACCGGGCCGTGAGGCCGCGCCGGCGGTTCCCATCGTAGTCGATCGCGACCACCGAGACCGGCTCGCCGATGACGTAGACGTCGGCCGGCAGCGGCACCTCGTCCTCGAAGGCCTGCCGCAGCGCCCAGAGCTGCTCGTCGTCGCCATGAGCGTCGGTCAGGATCTCGTCGAGGAGCACCATGGCATCCTGGCCGATCTCGCGACCTCGCCTCCGCTCACCGCTCATAGCGTCCTCCACCTGGTCGCTTCATCCGAGCGGTCGCGCCCGTCGCCTGCGCGCCGCGCCCGCGCATACCGAGATTCTCCTCCATCAGCTCCACCTCCTCTTGAGCAGCGTTGGGTTCACGAGAGAGCTGGGCCTTTCTGCGGGGGGGCTACTTCCCGAAGAGCCGGACCATGCGGGCGAAGGTGTAGTCAGATGCCCTGGCGATGGCCTTGATGCCCGTGGAGCGGCACAGCTTTCGTCCCCGTGGGCCGCTGCACATGGTGCCCACCACCGACTTCATCTTGCGGATGTCGGCCGATGATGCGTAGCTGCCCAGGGCCACCAGCGGTGCGCCGGGGAGCGGCGGCGACCTGGCCAGGACCACCAGCGGGTAGCCCCTCCGCTTCATTATCCGGAGCTGCTCGTCGTTGATGATGGTGGCGTCTGCCCTTCCGCGCTTGACGTCCCTCATGCCCTTTGTGGTGGCGTTCACCTTCTTGAGCTTGAAGTAGGTGGCCACGTCTATCTTGCCGCCAAACATGACCTTGCTCAGGAAAGGCAGCTCCTCGAGGTGGTCCGAGGTCAGTCGCCTGCCTCGGAGCTGGGCCAGGCTGGTGTAGCGCCCCTTTCTTACCACCAGATACAGGCGGCTCCCAGGTCCATAGAGGATCTTGACTCGGCCGATTACGCGCATCCGAAATCGCTTTCGCTGCTCCAGGTACACCCCCAAGGAGAGCACCGCGAACCCCGGACGTGCGGAGCGGATCCTGGCCATGCAGCTCCGGTAGCTGGGGTGGAAGGTGCCCTTGATGGTGCCCGCTGGCCAGGCCGCCAGGGACTCGATCCGTCGGAAGAATGGCATCATGTAGGCCCTGGCGCTGGCGGTGGTGCCAGGGCTGCCTGGCATGCAGATGACGAGGTCGCGCGGGTTGGCTCGGGCCCAGGGGGTCGCGGTGACGCCGCCGAGAAGAAGAGCGGAGATGGTGATGGTCAGCTTGGTTGCTCGCTTCATGGTCTCTTGCTCCATGGCTCTGCCGGGTAGACGGCTCCAGAGGTGGTGCTATTCATCGTCTGGGACGGGGCTGTCACCCTTCCCGTCACCGTCACCGCCACCGTCTGAAGCGGCGGAAGGCGCTTGCTCGGAGGAGCGCCCCTTGCCGGGTCTGATCTTGCTCCTTCCGGCGCGGATGGCCTCTGCCTCGGCCCTTCGGACCTTGGGGAGGAGGCGCAGCATGGCCGGCAGCACCACGAGCGCTGTCACCATGCAGGTCCCGATTCCGATG
>JAJRWW010000139.1 GCA_024276595.1 Myxococcota bacterium | reverse complement strand
CCAACCCGCCACTCCGCCAAGACGGAGCAGCTCCTCTCTTGCGGTTGCGCCCACTTCAGGGTTCAACCCAGCGCGGCCCGCCAATCTCTCCACGCCAACCGCCCCGAAGGGGCAACCAACGCGGCTCGATCAGCAGCTCTCATGGAGTTTCCTTTCCCTTCGACGCTTGAGCCCGAGCGAGTCCACTCCACGCCGGCTTGCCACACCGACTACGTTCCGCCCTCAGGGTTTCTCACCCTCTCGACGGGTTCCTCCTCGCTCGAACGTCCGGCCCTGTTTCAGGCCGGTAACGCCCATGGGATTTTCGCCCTCCAGGGGTTTTCCCTCACTGCCAGGTCCCGGCGGCTCGTCGCCGCTGAGATTGCCCTCTTGACGTTCCTCCACTGCAGGAGGAAGCACGCTTCGCTCCGCAGGGCGCCCGACTCTCCGCGAGCGACGATACCGCCACTCACGTCACGAGCCTTTTCCGTCTTCAGGGCCTTGCTCCAACAGTGAATCCGTGCCGCCGTAGAGCCGTCAAGCTACAGACGAACGGCCGATCCCCTCCTGAGCTTTCTGCACCTCTCCAGGGTCTTGACGGCACCACCAGGCCACGTCCGCGAAACGTGTGCCACTCCTGCGCTTTTCTCCCGAGCTCCATCGTTGATCGGCAAAATGATTAGACCAAATCGCCGAACCGAAGAAGACCGGACCGCGCTCCAGCGGGTTCACCCGACCGTGCCGCATCTCGCTCCGAGGAGCGGGATATCCCCTCCTGAGGTTCTCCTGGCCTTCCTACGCGATGCTCCCTCTTCGAGAAGCAAGATACCCAGTGCCCGATGGCCAATCGAGCGTTGCTCGCGAGCACGAACGAAGAACGCCCGCTCTCGCGCCTCCCAGGGCAGCTCGAGATCTCCTCGAGCGGGGAGCTGCAGGTGTCGGCCAGACCGAACACCACAACGCCGCCCAACGAGTATAATATGACGGATCGTCTGGGTACATTTCAAGGCTTTTTTTGGCCAATCTCATAGGCTGTGGAGATCCCGCGGGTTTCTCGAGAAAAAATTACTATTGTTAGTATCGACTAACCAAAAACAGTCGCCGCAACTCCGCAATATGCCCGGATTCGCGCGCCACAAGCCATGATCGTGCGGAATTGGTCCGACCGGCTCGCGGGTGGATTTTCCACATGTTTAGTGCTTTCATTTCAGGCAAATGATTGTGTTGCCAACATGGGGAGCTACAGCTCTCCTGTAATAGTGCAAATGCAAATGGATGCCAATGGGGAGATCTCGGGATCTCGTGGGCCTGGCCATCTCTTCGGCTGCCCCACCTCCGCCCCACTTCCGCCCCCTGCCCTGGCTGCACCCGGGTGGGATGGAGCCCTCTGCCAACAGGAGCCCGCATCTGTTTTTCGTACCCATTTTTCCGTTGCATTCCCACGGATCCTGCGACATTAAGCCCCATCGCGGGATCCGCTGCCCAGGCCTTTTGCGCCCGCCTCCCGTGCCTTGGGTAGCACAGAGGCCAGCTCACCCGCGGCATCTTGCAAAGGATTGACCCCTTTGAAGCGAGTAATGCTCATCAACGGCCACCGCCCGGAGGAGCTCCGCGTGGCCATCGTGGCTGACGGGGTGCTCGAGAGCTTCCAGATCGACATCGCCGAGGCCGGCCTGCTTCGCGGCAACATATACCGTGGAGTGATTGCCTCGGTTCAGCCCAGCCTCAACGCCGCCTTCGTGGAGTTCGGCGAGGCCAGGCAGGGCTTCCTCGCCGGACACGACGTGGTGGCTCAGGCCTACTGCCGGCCCCCCACGGGCAATGGACGACCGAGGGTGGACCAGGTGCTCGAAAAGGGGAGAGCGGTCCTGGTGCAGGTCACCAAGGACGCCATGGGAACCAAGGGCGCCGCCTTGACCACGAACCTCAGCCTCGCGGGCCGCTACCTGGTGCTCACCCCCTACGACCCCATGCGCGGCCTCTCCCGCAAGGTGGAGGACGAGCACGAGCGCAAGACCCTCAAGGAGAAGGCCGAGTCCCTCTCCCTCCCCAGGTCCGCCGGGTACATCATCCGCACCAACGCCGCCATGCAGCCCAAGAGCGCGCTGAGCCGGGATCTCAACGCCCTCCTGCGCCTCTGGAAGAAGATTCAGGCGGAGGCCAGGCGCGGTCGCGGCCCAAAGCTCCTGTACTCGGACCAGGATCTGGTGATCCAGGCGCTGCGGGACTACCTGGATCTCTCCATTGAGGAGGTGATCGTTGACGACGCCCGTCTGCTCGAGCGGGCCGAGGTCTTCATCAAGGCGTTCATGCCCCGGAGCAAGGTGCAGCTCACCCTCTATGGCGAGCGGATCCCCCTCTTCTCCAGGTTCCGGCTGGAGGAGCAGATAGACGCCATCAGCCAGCGCGCCGTTCGGCTCCCCAGCGGGGGCTCCATTGTCATCGATCCAACCGAGGCGCTCACCGCCATCGACGTCAACTCGGGCAGGGCCACCGGGGAATCCTCCCACGAGGAGACCGCACTCGCGACCAACATGGAGGCGGCCGCAGAGGTGGGCCGGCAGCTACGGCTCAGAGACATCGGTGGCCTGATTGTCGTGGACTTCATCGACATGCGCTCCCGCAAGCACCAGCGCGCGGTTGAGAAGGCGGTGAAGGACTCCTTGAAAACAGACAAGGCACGCTCCTCGGTCACCCGCCTGAGCCCCAACGGGCTGCTGGAGATAAACCGCCAGCGAATCAAGCAGCCGCTGGCCTTGCGCACCCACCGCGCCTGCCCCACCTGCAAGGGCACCGGGATGCTCGCCAGCCCGGAGCACGTGGGCCTGTCGCTGCTGCGTCGCATCGAGGCCCGGGCAGCGGCCGGGAAGATCGGCGCGGTCAAGGTTCGGCTCCACCCAGAGCTCGCCGACGCCATCCAGAACCACCGGCGACGTGACCTGGCCTCCCTGGAGGAGGAGCTCGAGATCCACGTGGACATCATTGCAGCCCCCGGGCTGCACCGAAGCGACGAGGAGATCCAGTGGATCGGCAGGGATGGGAGCTGGCGGGATCGGCACCAGGCCGCTCAACGAGACGCGCACAGAGCACGTGGGGCCCGCACCGCCAGCGTCTCGGAGCTGGGGGCGCCCCAGGAATCATCGCCCTCTCCTCCCAACCCGGGCGTCGCTGCCGAGCCCACCACGGTCATGGGGACCCCACCGAAGGTCCGCAAAGAGAGCTCTGCCGAGAAGAGCTCCTCCAGGTCAGCCAAGCGTCGCGCCAGAAAGAGGCGCCAGGTGGCACGCCAGAGACGGGAGCGTGGATGCAACGACGGCTCCACCAATGTGATCGAGGGCGCCGAGACCAAGGGCGCCGAGACCCTGGACCCGGGCCAGCGTGGGCAGGCTTCAGGGGAAGCCCCTGCCCCTGCAGACAGCTCAGAACCAAAGATCGGCAGCAAGGCCCCTGCCAACACCACGGCCAGGTCAGCCCGGAGGAGGCGTCGCCGACCCACCTCCCGTCGGGGCGGGCGAGACAGGTCTGCCGACAGGGCTCCGGACGAGTAGCTCGTGGGTGAGCCGCCGGCGCTCGCGCCGCGGTCGTCCGACAGGCGCTGTCCGGGCCAGGGAACTGGTGGACATTTGGGCCTCTCTCCAACATATGATCCCTCCATGAGCCGCACGAACACCAACGACACATCCGATGCCCACCGCGACTTTGGGGCGAGCGCCTCCTCCTCCGAGAGCAAGCCCCCCAGCCTGAACACCGCCATCGTGGGCGGAGGGCACGGCTGCGCCACATTCCTGCAGATGGCGGCCCAGGACCGCCTGGGGCGCTTTCGCATGAGGGTGGTAGGGGTGGCAGACATCAACCCCGACGCCCCGGGGCTGGACCTGGCGCGCTCCCTGGGCGTGGAGACCATCACCGACGACTTCCACCGCTTGCTGGAGATCCCAGACCTGGACGTGATCTTGGAGCTAACCGGTGACGACACGGTCCGCGATGAGCTGGAGCGCCTGCGCCCCAGGCACGTTCGATTGATCGACCATTTCGGCGCCTCGGTCTTCTGGGAGCTCTACACCGCCGAGGAGGCGGTGATCGCCCAGCGCACGGCCATGCGCGAGCGAGTGGACACAGAGCGGCGCTGGATCACGCAGATCTTCGACTCCATTCCGGACGAGATCCTGGTGGTGGACACCAACATGGTGGTGATGCAGGCCAACGCCAGCTTCCTCCGCAACAACGGCTACCAGAGCGTCGACGATGTGCGCGGGCAGCTCTGCTACGAGCTGGAGCAGCGCGTCAGGGGGGAGTGCCAGGTGGCCGTGGAGGACTGTCCCTTCTTCACGGCAATGCGCCACAGGACCACCACATCCATCGTGCGCAAGCACTTCGACTCCAGGGGACGCGCTCGCTTCGCCGCCCTCGTGGCAGCGCCCCTGGTGGACGCCAACGGCACCGTCACCGGCGTGATCGAGTCCACCAGGGACATCTCCCACCGGATCCTCTTGGAGGAGGAGCTCAAGGCCACCGAGAGCCGACTCAGGCAGTTCATGGACCTGGCGCCGGTGGCCGCCTACGTGAAGAGCCCTGCGGGCCAGTACATGGAGGTCAACCCCGCCGCCTGCGCTCTGTTGGGCAAGGAGAAGCACGACATCCTCGGCCACACGGACCTGGAGATCCTCCCCAGGAAGGCGGCGGAGATCTTCCGCGCCGCGGACCGAGAGGTGCTCGGCACCAGAGCGCCGGTGCACCGTACAGAGGAGGTCTGCATCCATGGCGACGAGCCGATCTACCTCATCTCTACGCGCTTCCCGGTGATAGACGGGGATGGGAACGTAACGGCGCTATGCGGTCTGCTGCGGGACGCCACCGCCCTCAAGACAGCGGAGCGGGAGCTGGGGCAGGCTCGGGACTACGTCCAGAACATCGCCACCCACTCGCCCATGATCATCCTCACCATCGACATGGACGGCAAGATCCTCACCTTCAACCCCGGCGCCGAGGCATCCCTGGGCTGGAAGGCGGAGGAGGTGGTGGGACGCTCCATAGGAGAGCTCTTCCCCGACAGGCTGGAGCGCCAGAGGTTGCAGCGCCGGGTGGTGGCGGAAGGCGCGGTGCGAGACCATGAGACCCGGCTGCTCCGCCGGGACGGCACCGCCATCCCTGTGACGATGACCCTCTCCCAGCTCAAGGACGCGGACGACAGGATGGTCGGCACCGTGGGCATCGCCAAGGACATCTCCCACCAGCGAATGCTCCTGCAGCAGATGATGCAGTCCGAGAGAATGGCCGCGGTGGGCAGACTGGCCGCAGGGGTTGCCCACGAGATCAACAACCCTCTGGCGGTCATCAGCGAGATTGCGGGCTACCTCGAGGAGCTCCTGGAGGACGATCCAGAGGTCAACGACCCGGAGACCATCACAGAGCTGACAGAGTCCATGCCCAAGATCAGCACGCAGGTGAAGCGCTGCCGATCCATCACCTTCCGGCTGCTGAACTTCGCTCGCAAGAGCGCCGCCAGGGAGGAGCAGACAGACATCAACGCCGCCATCGAGGAGATCATCCCCTTTGTAAGGAAGGATGCGCACCTCTCCCGGGTGGAGATAGTACGCAACCTCGACGACTCCATCCCGAGGGTTCGAATGGAGGAGCTCCAGCTACAGGAGATCTTCATCAACCTCATCTCCAACGCCATCCAGGCCCTCCCCACCGACGGCACCGGCCGCGTCTGGGTGGAGACCCGACTGGTGGGCTCCAAGGTCCAGGTCACCGTGCGAGACAACGGGCCCGGTATCCTGCCGGAGGTGGCCGACCGGCTCTTCGACCCCTTTGTGACCACCAAGGCGCCGGGGAAGGGCACCGGCCTGGGCCTCTCCATATGCTACGCGATAGTAAAGCGCTACGACGGTGAGATAACGGTGGAGACAGAGCCCGGCAAGGGGGCCACCTTCACCGTCACCCTGCCAGTCGAGCGAAAGAGTGGTGCCCCTCCCGGCCGAGGAGACGACAAGAGCGTTCCCCAGGAGCCCACCGTGGACGCCGACTAGCGCCCTCGAGCGGGCGCAGTCGTGTCGGCCGGGGGGAGAGCCCCTGCGGAGAGAGCCCCGGGTAGCCGTGCTCTCGGGGGAGTGAAAGAATCGGAGCAAAGGGGTTGACAAGGTCACCGCCAATGCCGTACTAGACTGACATGCCAGTCTAGCTCGGCTCGAGACACGAGCTTGCACAGGACGAGCCACAGCTTGTACCGGCCGAGCAGCATTCCCACTTGACCAGGAGCCAGGCAGCGGACCAGCCGCACCGCCGCGTCCGAGACGCCCCACAGGGAAGACAAGGAACAATGCAGCAAGGCAACCGGGACGGAAATGAGCGTTATGTCGGCATCGACGCCGGCGCGGAGAGCATCAAGCTAGTGGTTGCGACCCCATTACCGGGCGGCACCACGGTGCCCATCCACCAGGAGCTGCGGGAGCACCACAAGGAGCCCCAAAAGACCCTGGAGGCCATGCTCGAGGGCATGGACTGGTCCCAGGTGGCGGGAGCCGCCGCCACGGGCCGCCTCAGCAGGATGCTCAACCTGAAGCGGATCCCGGTCAAGCAGGCGCAGATCGCCGGCTTTCGTCTCCTCCACCCATCCCTCACCACCGGCACCGTGGTCTCCATCGGCAGCCACGGCTTCTCGGTGCTGGAGATCCGCGGAGGAGACGTACAGGTGTTCCGAGAGAACTCTCGATGCAGCCAGGGCACCGGCAACTTCCTGCGTCAGCTCGTGGAGCGCTTCGACCTCGGCCTGGAGGAGTCCACCGCCCTCTGCGATGGAGTCACGGACCCGGCACCCCTCTCCGGCCGTTGCCCGGTCATCCTGAAGACCGACATGACACATTTGGCCAACAAGGGGGAGGACCGTGCACGAATCCTGGCCGGGCTCTACGATGCGGTGTGCGAGAACGTGCAGGTGCTGATCAAGCCGAAGCTGGCTCCAGCGGACGTTCTGCTCATCGGCGGAGTAACCAGAGCCCGGCGAGTGCGCAGGCAGTTCCACAGCTACCTCGCCCGCCACCACATGCGCCTGCTCCACACCGAGATCCAGGACGCCCTCTTCCTGGAGGCCCTCGGGTGCGCCGCCCTGGCGGCTAGCTCGGACGCCTCTTTGCCCACCCCCACCCAGCTCTTCGCGCCCCCTGAGGAGGCGCAGCTAGATCGCGTGCCCGCCCTCTGTGACAGCCTCGGACAGGTGCACCGAATGAGCCCGCCACCTCCTCCCCAAGACAGCGACGCCCCTCGGGAGCTGCTGCTGGGCTTTGACATCGGGTCCACCGGATCCAAGGCGCTGGCCATCGATGGGCTCACCAAGGAGATCCTCTGGGAGGGGTACCTCAACACCAACGGTGACCCGGTGGGCGCGGCCAAGAGGCTCATGGAGATGTTCTCGGAGGCACCGGTGCGCCGCCACCCTCTCGGCGCCGTGGGGGTCACCGGGAGCGGGCGCGAGATCGTCGGCTCGCTGCTGTCGGTGTGCTACGGCGCCGAGAGGGTGTTCGTGCTCAACGAGATCGCCGCCCACGCAGAGGGCGCCACCCACTACGACGACCGGGTGGACACCATCTTCGAGATCGGCGGACAGGACGCCAAGTACATCCGCCTGGCCGAGGGAAGAGTGATCGACGCCGCCATGAACGAGGCGTGCAGCGCCGGAACCGGCTCCTTCATCGAGGAGCAGGGACGGCGCTTCTCAGGTGTCCGCGACGTGGTTCACCTGGGCCAGACAGCCCTCACCGCGGACCACTGCATCTCCCTGGGACAGCACTGCTCGGTGTTCATGGCAGAGGTGATAGACGAGGCGGTCGCGGCGGACACCCCGCCCAACGCGATAATCGCCGGCATCTACGACTCCATCATTCAAAACTACCTCAACCGTGTAAAGGGCTCCAGGGACGTGGGGCACCGCGTCTTCTGCCAGGGTATGCCCTTCGCATCGGACGCCCTGGCGGCGGCCGTGGCCAGGCAGACGGGCAGCGACGTCATCATCCCGCCCAACCCGGGCACCGTGGGCGCCCTGGGCATCGCTCTGCTCACGGCCAAGGCCATGGCTCCGTCGGTGGACGATCCTCTGCTTCCGGAGCGCTTCCTGGAGTCGGAGGTGGTCTCCAAGGACACCTTCATCTGCAAGTCCGCCAAGGGCTGCGGCGGCTCTGGCAACAAGTGCCGCATCGAGCGCCTCACCACCACGGTGATGGGACAGAGGAGGCGCTTCCTGTGGGGCGGGAGCTGCTCTCGCTACGACAAGGGCACCCACAGACGGAAGCTCCCGGACCTCTCCCCGGATCCCTTTCGTGAGAGAGAGGCGCTGGTGGCCGCCATTGTCGAGCGCACCTCGCGCCCCCGTGGCCGCCCCACCGTCGGGCTCACGGACGAGTTTACGCTCAAGTCCCTGTTCCCCTTCTTCGCCACCTTCCTGTACGAGCTCGGATTCGACCTGGTCGTGCGCGGGGGAGCGGATCAGTCCGTGCTCAAGCGCGGAATCGAGGAGGCCAACGTCCCGTTCTGTGCCCCCATGCAGCAGTACCACGGGCTCGTGGCCGGCCTGGCGGAGGAGACGCCAGACTACCTGTTTCTGCCCATGCTTCGCAGCCTCCCCAGGGTAAAGGACGAGCCCGTCACCGTCACCTGCCCCATCGTGCAGGGCAGCCCGGACGTGCTGCGGCTGGACCTGGGTGCTGACCTGCAGCCGAAGATCGTCTCACCGGTGGTCGACATCGGCGACGGCAACCTCGGCGGTGAGCTGTTTCTCAAGTCCTGTCGCAAGCTGGCATGGGACCTGGGAGTGAGCCCGGGTAGCTGGCGAGGGCCCTTTGAGCGTGCCCTGAAGGAGCAGCGTCGCTTCGACGAGTCCTGTCTGGATCTCGGCCGGGAGGCCCTGGCCTTCTGCGAGGCCCATGGGGTGACCCCCATTGTCGTCCTGGGGCGCGCCTACACCATCTACAACACCGTGCTCAACTCAAACGTTCCCGCTCTGGTGCGGGAGCAGGGAGCCCTGCCCATCCCGGTTGACTGCTACCCCATCTCCGACCAGATGCCCATGTTCGAGGATCTGTACTGGGGCTACGCCCAGCGCTCCCTCCGCGCCGCACACCAGATCCGCAGGCCCCCTGGCCAGTACTCCATCTACTGCTCCAACTACTCCTGTGGACCCGACAGCTTCAACCTGCACTTCTACAGCTACGTCATGGAGGGCCGCCCCTTCGCCATCATCGAGACGGACGGCCACTCGGGCGACGCGGGCACCAAGACCCGCATCGAGGCCTTCTTGCACTGCGTGAAGGAGGACCTGGCCTCTGGCGACGACCAAAAGCCCGCGCGGGACTTTCGCCGGGTCGAGCTGGCCAAGACCAGCATCGGAGAGGTACGTCGCAGAGACGAGACGCTCCTCTTCCCGCGCATGGGCCCCGGCGCAGAGGTCGTGGCCGCCTGCTTCCGGGGGCTGGGTTTCAAGGCCGAATGCCTGCCCATGCCAGACGCCGAGGCCCTCGCCCTGGGCCGCCGGGAGACCTCGGGCAAGGAGTGCGTGCCCATGACCATCACAACGGGCTCCATGCTCCAGCGCCTGGAGCAGGACCGGCACTCCGACGAGCGCTTCTGCTTCTTCATGCCCACTGCCAACGGTCCCTGCCGCTTCGGGGTCTACAACGTGCTGCACAAGATCATCCTGGAGCGAACCGGCTGGAAGGACCGCGTGAGCGTCTTCTCCAGCTCAGACGAGGACTACTTCGCCGAGGTGCCAGCGGGTGTGCAGTTCCTGGTGTGGGCAGGCTTCATGGCAGAGGACCTCATCCTGGAGGCTCTCTACTATGCACGCCCTGCAGAGAGCGCACCCGGTGTCGCCCAGCAGATCTACGACCGCTACCACGAGGAGATCACCCAGCTCGTCGAGCGCAGAGCCGCCGGGGACCTCTCCATGGGCGCCGCGCTGTTGGAGGTCTCCTCTGGCAGGCTGTTTGGAATCCAGCGCCTGCTGCGACGGGCTGCCAAGGAGTTCGCGGCCCACATGGACCTGGACATGGAGCTCCCCACGGTGCTGGTCGTGGGAGAGATCTATGTTCGCAGCGATCCCTTTGCCAACGGCTTCGTCATCGACAAGCTGGAGGAGCGCGGGGTGAGGGCCAGGTTCGCTCCCTTCAACGAGTGGATCGAGTACGTGGACTGGGTCACCCACAGGCGCACCAAGGAGGGCGTGGACAGGGCGGTCAAGCACCCGCTCATGGCTCACGCCACATCCTTTGTACAGAACACCATCCAGACCATGACCTACGACATGATGGCCGGCCCCCTGGGCTGGCCCCGGCGCACCACCGTCAGCGACAGCCTCGGCGCTGCTGAGCCCTACATTCGCAAGGACCTCAACGGGGAGGCGGTGCTCACCCTGGGTGGGCCCGTGTTCGAGCACCGGGAGGGGCACATCCAGGGTGTGGTGAGTGTGGGTCCGCTGGAGTGCATGCCCAACAAGCTGTCCGAGTCCCAGTTCTTCCACGTGGCCGAGCGTGAGGGCCTGCTGTCGCTCACTCTGCAGCTAAACGGCGAGCCCTTCGACATCGAGGTGCTGGAGAGCTTCATCTTCGAGGTGAAGCAGCGCTTCGCCGAGCAGAGGGCCGCTGGTCGGCTTCACGCTCGCCGACGCCCCCTCCCCGGGCTCCTCTCACCACAGCGCTGGGTGACCCCTGCGGCAGAGATCGCCGGTGTCGTCAGCGGCGCAGCCGACGCCCTCTCCAGGGCCATGCTGCACCTGGGAGTTGGCGGAAGGCTCGCCGCGCCTCAGCTCCACCCACCGCAGAGCTTGACGCGGCATGTTCTCCACGAGACTGCCCCGCTCGTCACCAAGATCCAGGACTGGCGCCCCCGCTGAGCCCCACTCGCCACACCTGGCGGTGGCCCCTTCAAGCGGATGTGCCGTCTCTTTTTGGCCACCGCCCAGCAGCGTGAGGTGGCCTTCCTCGGCTTCGGGCCTGAGGGCGGCACTCAGGAGCGCAGGATCGATTCCAGTCGCTTGCCACCCACCGGCTCTCCGGCCACCGAGAGCATGATGGCCTCGATGTCCTCGGGGTCGAACTCCACCTCCGTCCCCACCTGCAGGTCGGCGTCCACTATGGAGTCGCTGGCCAGGGTTCCACGAAGCACGTTGCCCCGCCAGCGGGTAATGCGAACCCAGATGGACTCCCTGGCCTCGCTCGTCCCCGAGAGCACCCCCAGGGGTATCTTCGCGAAGTACTCGTAGTCCGAGCTGCCGCCGTTTGCCGAAAAGTGATCCCTCACCAGGGGCAGCAGCCGACGAGTGACCTCCTCCTCCTCGCTCCTGTCGGCGATGCCCACCAGGGAGCGGTGCAGGTAGCCCTCCACCGCCTGGGTGATGTCACCGTAGTCGGCGGCGTCAACCAGACACAGGTAGGGACCATCGTGTCCGTCCAGCTCCTCCACCGGGATGAACGTGACTCCGGAGCGAAGAGCCTGCGACAGGCTCACGGTCACGTCGCCCCCGGGCAGGTGGATCGTCTCCCCAAGCAGGGGTCTGGTGCCCAGGGCGGCCGAAAGGAGCAGCTCGTTCACTAGCTTGCCCGCGTCACGGCCGGCGCTCACCTCCAGGTCGAAGGTCTCCAGGTTGGATCGACCAAACTTCTCCATTCCGTGGCTGTGCAGCCATGCGCGGCCGCTGGTCTCCTCGGTTACCAGGTGCAAGGTCACATGGTCCTCGATGAAAAGATCGTCGGCTGCCAGCAGCCTCTCCAGGTCTGCCAGGTCGTGAATCCTGAGCGCCGTGGGATCGTGCAGCACACCCTCTCTGATGCTCATCAAGGCGAGCGCCGTGGAGAGGGCCACCTGGAGAGGGTACACGGCGTTGTCCCAGGCGTCGGCCACTGAGAGAGAGTAGCGGGATCGGGCTGCACGAGCCAGCGACTCCAACGCCGGATCCAGCTCACCATCCAGCCCGTTGCCCACCTCCTCCCACCGGGCCTGGGAATGCTCCAGGCGAACCAGCGGGTGGTCCAGGTCGTCCACCAGCCACAGGACCCACCAGGGATCGGTGCCGTGGCGGTTGACCACGCGGACCTCGTCTGCCCAGTCGGGCAGAGCGCGGATCAGCTCGTGGAGATCCGGTGGGTCGTGTCTGGCCGCCCAGACGTCATATACATATCGCCAGCCCACGGGCTCGTACAATTGGCTGCCTCCTGGTACTGGAAATAGCACACTAGGGCCGGCTCTGAAAGCCCGGGATTCGCCTCGGCCATGTGGGCCCAGAGGAGCGCGACGTTATGTGCGCGACCCGGGCATCGTGATACTGGATTGGGGCCGACCCTCCTTCGGCCCGCGCGCTATCCAGCGACCCTGTTTCGGCCCGCGCGCTTGGCGCGATAGAGGTTCTCATCGGCCTCCTTGATGAACTGGGAGACCGTGACAGTCTCACCCACGGTGTAGGAGCAGCCCACGCTGATGGTGACCGGGATGACGTCCCCTTCGAAGGTGAAGGGCTGAGCCTCCACCAGGTGGCGGATACGCTCTGCGAACTCCAGGGCGCCCTCTCGGTCGGCCTCGGGCAGCACCACCACGAACTCCTCGCCGCCATAGCGCGCCAGCAGCTCGTCCTTGCGGACCGTGGTGCGAATGCGAGCGCAGAGATCCTTCAGGATGGCGTCCCCTGTCAGGTGGCCGTGGGTGTCGTTTATTACCTTGAAGTGATCGATGTCGAACATCACCAGGGAGAGGGGGCGGCCGGTGCGGCTGGCCCGGGCGAGCTCCCGCTCCAGGAACTCCATGAAGTAGCGCTTGTTGTGCGCCTGGGTGAGCCCGTCAAAAATGGTGAGCTTGTAGATCTCCTCGTAGTAGGCGGCCTCCACATTCCCACCGGACAGGAACTTGTAGATGGCGTTGCCGATCTTCACCAGGTCGCCATCTGACAGGTTACGCTCGCTGATGGGCTCGTCGTTGACGTAGGTGCCATTGGTGGAGCCCAGGTCGATCAGCCTGTAGCGGCTGCCCATTTGAACGATCTTGGCGTGGCGCCGGCTCACAGAGTCCCGGTCGATGGTTATGTCCACGTCGCTGCCCCGGCCGATCACCAGCTCCTCGCCGTCCAGCTCCACGCGCTTGCCGATCTCCGGCCCCGCGGGGTAGACCCAGACCAGGCACGCCTCTCCCTCCGGCAGCTTGGAGACGGCAGACACCTTGGTTATCCTGGTTTTCCAATCCTCGGAGGCCACTCAGCTATTCCTCTTGCGACCCAACGGCCGTGTGACACGCCAGATTATCCCACACAGTCGGCCCCTTGGCCAGCCGTTGTCCGGTGCAATGTGTCATCCATCAAACATGTTTTTCCCTGGAGCAATGATTCACAAGCTCACCTGGAAGTCAACCAGTTCAGAGGGGATCCCTGTGATCCGACCGCTTGACTCGCATGACCCTTGAGCTATCTTCGGTGCAGCCTTCGGCGCGGTTGGCGCGACAAGGAGCCTGGGAGCGCGACATGTTCGATTTTTACAAGGAGCTGGCCAAGGGCGGCTGGGTGATGATCCCCATCGGCTCGGTCTCTGTCCTGGCCCTCGGCCTCTTCCTGGAGCGGATCTTCTCCCTGCGACGGAGCCGAGTCTTTCCAGCCGACCTGGTGCGCCGAGTGCGGGAGCTGATCCTGGCCCGTCGT
>JAJRWW010000138.1 GCA_024276595.1 Myxococcota bacterium | reverse complement strand
GGAGACGAGCGCCATGAGCGGGAAGGGGTGGGCCGCCTGGAGCCGATGGAGCAGGAGCTCCGAGGCGGGCTCATGCCCCCCAGGCACCTGCGGGCCCCTCTCCCCACACCTCACCGACCGTCTCCCACCACCGCCAGCAGACCCCGGTCCAGCATCTCCTGCAAAAACAGCAACACATCCTGCTGCGCCTGCTCCAGCGTCACATCGAACTCCCGCGCCAGGAGCTCGGAGAGGTCCCCCACGGTTCGCTCTCCATCAAGGCCGTTCCAGGCCACAGAGGCGCTGGGGTTCAAGGTGAGCATGTGGTTGTCCTCGGGGCTCACCAGGACCACCTGCTCGCCAATGGTGCGAAAGGCTACCTGCCGCGTAACCTCCAACCTGGTCTCTGAATCGATCACGGTCATCTCCTTGGGTGTCTGCTCCCGGGTCATCGCTCCTGCCCCCCGAGCTCACTGTCGAGGATCGTCCAAAAGCCCTCGTCTCTTCTGAAGGTCAGTCGAAAGCCAGGGATGCGCTCGGCAATCCACGAGGCCACCTCCAGGGGAGCGGAGATGTCTCCCAGCTCTGGCCCAGACGCCAGGGAGTGCTGCACCAGCCGGGCGGCCACCCCCCCGGCCGAGAGTGGCTCTAGCTGGTGCCTGGGGCCCTGCTCCAAGAAGAGCAGAGCCCGGGGCCTCGTGGGCTCATGCCTCCCTGCCCGACCCTGGAAATCCGAAAAGGGCGTGGGGTGAGCCACCGGGCCGAGCTCCTCTCGCAGCAGCGCAACCCGGTCCAGGCTGAAGGGGCGGCCACCCCCTGCCAGCTCTCTGGCGATGGTGGTCTTTCCTGCGCCACTCCGGCCCAAGAAGAGAAGGAGCTGGCCACGCCGCACCACCCCCGAGGCGTGCAGGAGCAGCCCGCGCCCGCGGAGGGCGTGATGCAGGATGCTCCTAAGCGCGAAGGCGACTATCCAGCCCCCCTCGCCGCTCGCCACGAGCTCCCCCCTGAGCCGATCACCCTCCCGGTGAAGGGAGGCCGCAAGATCCGGCCCCTCCAGCAGCAGGGTGTCGCCCGCCAGGCTGCTGGACCAGGTGGGCGGCGCGGTGTCACCCTGGCCCCTGTTGAACCAGCCAGAGACCGACCTGGCAGCGAGCAGCACGTGCGCACCCCGTGCCCTTCCTGGTGAGACCGCAAAGTCAGGAAAGAGCTCCACCCATGGCGGCGGAGCCGAGCCCTCGAGCCCAAGCGCAAGCACCGTTCCTGCTATCTCCCAGCCAAGGAGCCGGGGCCCGGCTCCACCAGAGCAGTCGCCGCGCATCCTGGGCCCAAAAAGAGTCGAAGGATCTCTCTAGCTGGTGCCAGGGACCTTGCAACCCGTCTGCGCGTCACATCCCATGGCGACGCTCTCCAGCGCGATCTCCTCCTCGATCGAGGGGGGCGAGTAGTCCCTTCGGGTGCCAGCAGGCTCCCGGGTGTCTCCACCCAGGCTCTGGCCACTCTCTTTCAGATCCGTCATCGCAACGCTCCTTTGATGCTTCCGTATCTAGTAGAAGATCTCGATCCGACCGCCGACGCCGTACTCGGGATCACCCACGGCCAGGTCCACGAACCCGTCACCATTCAGGTCGCCCACAAAGGCGGCCCAGTGGTAGGACACCGAGCTCGCTGGGGGGGCAAAGGTCAGGTCGGCCGCGCCAGCGCTCACGCTCCCGGAGAACCCGGCGTAGAGCAGCACCGCATAGCCGGGCCCTGTGGAGGAGTTGCCCGAGATGGACCACTGCTTGGCGCCAGCGAAGATGGCCTGGTCGGTGCTGGAGGAGAGCAGGCCGTTGAGCCTCCAGGGCACCGGAGTGGGGATGGTCATGTTGAACATCCCGCCCACGGAGACCCCCAGGGCGTCGTTGCCAGCGGCCCCGTGGAGCTCGGCCGAGTAGGTGGACTCGATGGTCCCCGAGCCGTCATTCGAAAAGATCAGCACGTTGCCGCTGTTGTTCGAGCCACCGTAGTCGCCCCAGCGGGCGCCCACCGCCAGGTCCACCCACCCGTCACCATCCATGTCCATTGGGGTCAGGCCCAGCCCCAGCGCCGCGTTTGTGAGCGTGGACCCGGGAAGGCTGATGACCTGCAGCGCCGAGAAGGGAACCTCGACCACTGTGTTGGGGGTCTTGGTCGGGTTGAGATCCCCGGGGAGGATCGCCACCTGGCCGGCGCTGCTGCCCAGGGGAATACCGATTGCCACCTCTGCCGCGCCGTCCTTGTCAAAGTCCCAGGCGGTGATGGAGTCGCCCAGGTAGCTCCCTGTGCCGGGCTCGCCGTTAACGTGCAGGGCGCCGTCGGCGTTGGCCCCGCTGGCCAGGTTGACCACCGTGGGCCAGGAGCTCTCGCTCCTCCCAAAGAGCACGAAGGCCGCGCCGTCGCCAGCGTTGTCCGTGACCGCGCCCATGGCCAGGTCTGCGAAGCCGTCCCCATCGAAGTCGCCCACAGGCGCCACGACGCTCCCGAGCCAGCTCCCGGAGGGGCCGATGATGACCACGTCCGCCGAGGTGCAATCAAAGGTGCTGGCGCCAAAGCCAGCGCCGCCGCGGAAGATGTAGACCCTGTCCTGGTCTGGAGCACCCACCGCGATGTCCGGGTTGCCGTCCCCATCAAAGTCGCCGATGCCGGCCATGGCCGCGCCGAAGGAGGCGTCGGCGCAGGTGATGTTCACCGGCGTGGTGGGGCCGCTGGCCGAGCCCATGACGATGGCCGCCGCGTGGCCGCCGATGGTCGCTCCGCCGTAGCCCACCAGCAGGTCGTCGTAGCCGTCGCCGTCCACGTCGCCCGCCGGCGAGATGGAGGGCCAGTACCACCAGAAGTAGTCGTACTGCGTGTACCCCTCGATGGTGCTGGCATACTGGAGCAGCCCGATCTCGCTGCTGGTGATCCCCGGGAAGGTGGCCAGGTCGGACTGGAGCCCAACGGCGTTGGTTCCCCTGATGGCGCAGTAGTACTCGTGGCCCGCCCGGATCTTGTTGCCTGCGGTATCCTCGGCAATGAGCATGGTCTGTCCAGTGCCGGCGGAGGCGGGGCTGGGCTCCCCAGCGAACTGCATGGCTGTGGCCCAGTTGGCAGAGGTGATGGGGGCGTCCACGACGCAGCGCACATCCCAGCTCGCCAGCACGCCGGTCTGCGAGTCCTCCACGGAGTCCCAGGAGAGCTGGATCTGCGCCGCGCGACGGCTCACCACCGACAGCGCCGGGTTGTCGGCCACCGGTGGGGCGGAGATGTCCACGGTGATGCCCGCAGGCGCACCGGGCACCGAGGCGCCGCCCATCTGCAGATCCAGTGCGATGTCTGACTGCTCCACCTCGGAGGTGGGAACCGAGATACAGAAGGTGTGTTGACAGGGGGTCCCCTGCAGGCTGCAGTCGGTCAGCCACACGTCACTGCCAGCGGAGGGGTAGGACCAGGCACCAGCGCTGCTGCTGGCAAAGACCTCGACTGGGGTGTTGTCCGGCTGCCCGGGGTCCACCTCCACCAGCACCTCTATCCCGTAGCTGGACCCTGCGTCGCAGTCGTCGCCCAGCGAGAGGAGCGCCCCCGAGATGGGGGACTGAATGGAGCCCGAGCCATAGGAGACGACCTTCTCCGCAGGCACCGCCACGTTTCCTGCCTCATCGGT
>JAJRWW010000137.1 GCA_024276595.1 Myxococcota bacterium | reverse complement strand
GCGAGCTGGCCTGCACCAGGGCTGTCCAGGATCGGGCGGCTGGGAGAGGCCCTGGAGGCGAGCATCCTGGGGGCCCAAAGGAGAGCGCGAGGCCAGTAGTTCTGGCCAGATCTCGGCGAGCCTCTGTCGCGGCCAACCAGGAGCCACCGGCCCCGGGATCACCGACCTCAGGGATCACTGGGCCCAGGGATCGGGCTCACCCGGCTTCCATCTCCAGGCAAGCCCCCTCACCGCCGGCCCGGGGCTGCCAGCTCGAGCTGGGGCCACCTCGCGCGACGGTGCAAGAGCTCGTGCGCGCGCAGGACGGCTGGACATGCGGTGGGTCCACGCCTTCTCTTGAAGCGGTCGAAGGCCCTTAGCAGCGCCTCGCCCAGCATCCTCCCCGCCACCCGAGAGCCCGCCGGGGTTACATGGGTCAGGTCTGGCCACATGAGCCTCGGCCTGGAGCGATACCAGCGCCTGGCAGAGCCCCTGCCTCCCTGGGCGGCCAGGCTGTCGAAGAAGGCACAGCCGCTCGCGAGGGCCACCTGCCGCTGCCAGCGGCAGATCCTCCGGATGGCGGCACGGCTGCGCATGGACCGGCGCCAGCGGTAGCCACGGTCCAGGGGCCCCACGACCAGACAGGAGATCCGCGGCCTGGCGGCCCGAAGGCGAGCGAGGGTCTTTCTTACGACGCCCTTGTACCAGCGCTCCTTGAGCCCCCTCATGTCCGAGGCGTTGGCACCGTACTGAAAGATCACCAGGTTCACGCGACGCAGCCGGAGCTGCCGCAGCCAGTGGTCGGCGGGCTCCCGCAGCAAGGTGTGAAAGGCCGTGCTGACCATGCCCAGGCCGTCGAGCACCACCCCTGCGCCGCGCCGCTCCAGGGCCAGACCGAACAGCCTGAGGGAGCCCCCTCCGCCGTGCTCCAGCACGAGCCTCTTGCCCGTCTCTGCAAAGGAGATGCTCCCCACCGCCTCCCGGCGCACCGGGCCCCTGGTGGAGACTCGCCCCAGCTCCCGCCTCCCGGAGAGCAGCCGGATCCACCCACCCCGGCGCCGCTGCTGGTAGTAGACCCAGAGCCTGGACACCCTACCGCCCACTCCTCCCTCCCGCCTGGGAGTCAGGTAGACCCGCGCGCCCGAGACCACCGACCAGTTGAGCACCCCCGCGTAGCCGAAATGGTGGTTCTTGGGCCAGCGTCCCAGCACGGATGCCCTCCGCCAGAAGCGGTCCGCCCAGAGCCTCACCCCGGCCCGCCGATAGGACCGCGAAGCCCCACGCACGAGCAGAAACCCCGGGCCAGCGTCGCCAAAGCGCGCCTGGAGAAGCTGCCTGACCGCCGAGGTGAGCCTGTCGTCGGCCAGGATGGAGTCGCCGTAATGGGCGATGCGCACCGACCTCTTGCGGTAGCCCTCAGCAAGGCAACAAAGCTGCTCGAACACGCGCCCGAGCCCGCGCCAGCCCCTGTCCTGGATCTCCACTCTTGGGTGCGCCCCAGGAGCGATCCCGCCGGGAGGGTGGCGACCTCGAGCCGCCGCGGCGCTCGCCACCACCTGTCCCAACAACAGCATCGGGATGATGTAGCGGCTCACTGGATCACCGGCGACCTTTCAGCACCGACCGGGCGACACGGCTCAGTGCATGGATCATTGGGTTCGTACCATGGCCTCGTGGAGCTCCACGCCCAGGCTGGAGGCCACGGAGACGCACTTGACCAGGAATAGAAAAAATACCGGACGGGCCTGCCCGTCAAGGGTCTCGAAGTTGCCCTGCCCTTTGGAAAGCACCAGGTCGGCCCGCTCGAACCGGTCCAGCGTGTCGGCGGAGCACTCGGGAAGCCAGATCCCAGGGATGTCCACGCCCGAGGTGACCACGGTGTAGCGGTCCGTGAGCCCCGCCCTGCGGGCGTCCCGGAGGGTGGCGTCATTGATGACCGGGCCTCCGCGCACCACCACGGTGACCTTGTCGGCGCCGATGAGATCCAGCAGCGGTCGATCAAAGACGAGCTCCCCGGCGTTGTCCGCCAAAAAGAGCACGTCCTGGGCCTCGCCAATCCGTCGCCTCAGGCTCTCCACCGTGGCCTCATCCACGTCCAGGGACAGGGCGGTGGAGGCCGCCTCCTCGACCCCCATGGCCGGTCGCCCGCCGGTTCCAAAGTCGATCACGTTGCCGGCGATTGCCACGCGCACCGCGGCCAGGAAGGGGTCGGGGGCAGCGGCAACGACCGCCTCCATCCCGGGCAGGAGGGCCAGGGCGGCGTCGGTGCTGGCGTCCTTGACTCCGCGGTAGGGGTCTGGATCGCCGGTCACCTCGCTCAGAATGCGGTGAACCCGACGGCCCATGAGGGGCGCGGGCTCATCCCACTTGAGCCACCGCAGCTCCTCGGCGCACCGGAGCATCAGCCGCCTGGCCGCCCGGTCACCCAGGCCCAGAACCCGAGCGGCGCTGAGGGCCTGGTTGAGCAGGCAGGGGACACATTCGACGCGGATGTTCATCCGGACCAGTCCTGCCCCTTTGGGGTGGGGTCAGTCTGCGGCTTCGGCCACCGGGGGCACTGCCCTGGGGCGGGCCTGCCTTCGGCGCACCTTGCGAGGGCGACGGGACCTTCTCACCTTGCGCACACCACGGCTGGCCTTGCCACGCACGGCTCTGGCCGTCCGGCGGTCCCTGGAGGCTCGCCCGCGGTTTCGGCGCTCCCCAGCCCGTGAGACCGAGCGCCTGGCCAGGGCACGGCCCCTGGGGCGCACTCCGCTCATGACGAAGCTCACCCCCTGGGCGGTCTTCACAACCCTGATCTTGGGCTTCCTCACCCGCTTTCCGAAGTAGACGATGAACCGAGCCCCCTTGCCCCTGTGGAGCACCTTCACCATGTGAACGCGGCTGTCGGAGATCTTGTAGCGGCCGGGCTTGAGGGCGGGGGAGGCACCTGTCACGTCTATTACGGTCCCATCGGGGTTGGCGAGCAGGTAGTGCTTCACCCTGCCCGGCCTGGACCTCAGCTCCAGCTTGAGCACCAGCTTGTTGCCCAGGCGGAAGTGGGTCACCCGCCTGGGAGCCGGCCTCTCGGGCCGGGCGGCCACCCCCGGATCCGCCAGCAAAGGATGTCCGGCGCCTCCCTTGGCCAGCACCTTCCCCGGATCGGCGTGCACCCCCGGTCCGCTGGCGAGGACATCCTTTCCAGCCGCCCCGGAGGCGGGGAGGGGCGGCGCTCCGGCAGGCGCAGCGGCCACGGCTGCCTGGGCGGGAAGCGAGGGGGTCGCCGGGGGCTCGGCGGCGGGGGTGGCGGAAACCGGCCCAGCCACCGTGCCCTTGGCTTCGGTCTTTCTTGCCTTCTTGACCCTGGAGGAGGAGCCCGAGAAGGCGAAGGTGAGGCCCAGGGTGAGCACCAGCACCAGCGCGCCCACCCCCACCCCGAGGGCGGCCCTTGGATTCTTGCCGGCCCGCTGCCGGAGGCTGGCCAGCAAGGGCCCCAGGCTCGCACCGCCGCGGCCTCGGCCCCTGGGAGGCCGGCGACGGCGGGAGAACGCTCTTTTGGGCCTGGCCGCAATGTCGGTCTGCCAGGGCGTCTGAAAGGAGGAGTCAAGGGCGGCCAGCTCCTCCGCGGTGGGCTCGGACAGCCCAGGCAGCGGCGCTTCACAGGGAACCGAACGGGCTCCCTCCGGCTCCGCCACGACCTTGGGCCGGGTCAGCTCCACTGGCGCCGAGAGGGACCAGTCCTCCACAGGTCCTCCCCTCTCCTCCAGGCTCCCGCCCTCCGGGTGGTCCTCTGGGGGGGCTCCATGGAAGTGGATGCCCAGTCGGATCCTGGGGGCTGCCCCCTCCGGGAGGTCGTCCTGCTCGAGGGAGAGCCACGCGATCTGGCCCGAGATGGGCCCCTCTCGGCCCGGCTCATCTATGTTCACGGTCACGGTGGAGCCCAGCTTGAGGAAGGGCAGCTCCGCCACGGCGGCGAGCCCGCTCTCCGACATGGCCATGAACTCCCCTGGAAGGGGCTGGCCAAGGCCCCGAAGCTGGAAGGAGACTCGTGGGAGATCGCCCTCCTGGTCCGGGTCGGGCTCGAGGCCCAGCACGAACTGCCGCAGGCGCTGTGCATCCTCGGGGTGCACCGCCACGAAGCGAACACCCATGCCCGGAGGGGGATCGGAGTCGGGCTCCCCCGTTCTCACCCAGGCCACCTCACCTTCGGCCAGGATCGGCTCTCCGCCGATGTGAAACCGGCAGCCGAATCGGGTTCCAGGATTCAGGGGGAGATGGGTCTTCAAAAAGAGCCCTCCCTCGCCCACGTCCTGGGTCTTCAAGGTCTCGGTCTCCGCCATCTGCTCCGTGGCGAAGTCCACGTCCAGCTCCACTGGCAGGCGGGGTGTCGCCTCTGATCTCTGGGAACCCTCCATGATGCACCTCTGGAGCACTGCTCCTATGATCCTTGGTATCACGGGCAAATGGGGTGGTCAAAAAACCATCAATGCTGTGTTTTTACACCGAGATGCGCTGCAATGGGGATGTTCGCCGATCCTGGCGCCTCAGAGCTCCCGGGCCGACCTGGTCGCCTTGGGCGGTCGCACGAAGCCCTGTGGAAAAACCGTGGAAAAACCGTGGAAAGGGGCTGGGAGAGGGGCTGGGAGAGGAGGCCGGGATGGCCGGAATCGGGAGGCGCCCCATCAGTTGAACTCCAGCACCCGCCAGGTGCCATTCTCCTTGATCAGCATGATCCAGTAGCCGGGATCGTACTGCAACCGCGCACGGTGGCCGGTCACCTCGAAGTCCCGGTCCATGCTGGCCTTGAGCTTCTCCAGCCGCAGGTTCATCTCGCGCAGGAAGGCCTTGCGTCGCTTGGATGACAGGAGCTTGAGAAAGGCGGAGAAGCTCCGGGCCTCCAGCGCTCTCACCAGCGCCTTTACGGCCTCCCGGGGGGTGGCAGCGTCCACCCCACCACCCACGCCGCTGACAATACGCCACCGCTTGCCCTCATGGCTGAAAAACACCACCCGGCGCTTGCCCAGGCGCATCCTGGCACGCACCTCGTAGCGCTTGCGATCACCCAGGTGCCTCTTGATCTCTGTCGCCTGGAGCCGCAGCTCGGCGTAGCTCCTCCTCCATTTGCGCAAGAATGCCCTGTAGGCCAGGCGCTTGCGCAGCCTCTCGGAGAGCATCCCGTAGGCGGCCTTGGGGTCGTTTGCCTCGATATGGCGCACGTACTGCGCTAGCGCTCCACGAGGGTGAAAGGGATCTGGCGCCGGACGGCACCCGGTGCCCACCAGGGTCGAAAGAAGTGACAAGCCGGCGATCATCGCTAGGCGCATAGCTCCTCCTGAGGGGCCCACAATAGCAGAACATCCGAAAGGCCGCGGAGATTGTGTGCCGAGGCTAGCCGGAAAGCAAGCCTGGAACCGGCGCCGGGGCGTCAGCGAGCCCGCAGAGGATCTGCAAGGGAGCCGGGCCAAGGCCCGACAGGGCGACGGGGAGCGGGGCTAGTCGTCCGAGCTGCTGGACTTGCTGGACTTGCTGGGCTTGGATGCCTCAGAGGAGGCAGAGGAGGATGAGCCCTTGTTTGCATAGTCGGTCACGTACCAGCCAGAGCCCTTGAGCTGAAAGCTGGTGTTGGAGATGAGGCGCTCCAGCTTGTGGGCGTGGCAAACCGGGCAGACCTTCTTGGGCCTGTCCGAGATCTTCTGCCAGGCCTCCAGCTCGTGGCCACAGCCCCCACAGGCGTACTCATAGATAGGCATGTCGCTCACCTCCAGACGTTTGCTCGACGGCCACAAGTTAGTCCTCTGAAAGGTATTGTCAAGGCCGAATACCACGCCCCAGGGCCCCTCGGGCGTGGCACAGGACCTGCTGCGAGCTCAGACCGATGAGAGCCCCGCTGAGAGGGAGTGGGCGAGCTGCTGGGCCCGGTCGGGATCCACCCCCCTCAGCAGGAGCGGCTCGGCGCCCATGCGCCGCAGGACCATGCCGTGACGCAAGGGGTCGGGTAGGACACGAGCCACCCAGAGGATGAACAGGTCCACCACCACGCCCAGGGCCATGGCGCCCAGCCCCATGGCGACGAGCCCCAGGGAGCGCCCGAGCAGGCCGTCGGCCACCTGGAGCAACCCCCACGCCAGCGACACGGTAACGGCCAGGGCGCCCAGGGCCACAGGCTCCTCCGCCCGGGAGGTGACCGTGGCCACGGAGCAGACCCGTGACACCGCCAAGGTCTCGTTCTCGGTGTGAAGCAGGTGTCCCAGGAAGAAGCTCTGGGTCACCAGGTGCAGCTCGCCCGAGGACCACGTGAGGCGCGCCTCTCTACGCCAGCCCAGCAGGTGCAAAAGCAGCAGCAGGAGCGGGCGCAAGAGAAACAGCCCCGTGGCGTACACCAGCGCCCTGCCGACGCGGCCTGGCGGCGGGGAGACGAGCCTGCCTCGGAGGGTGATGGACAAGGGATCCTGCGCATTGGCCATGGGGATAGCACTCTCGGTCGATTGCGACCCTTTTTACCCCATTTTCCCCTGCCAGGCTTCCCAAAAAGTGCCCTGCTCGCACCGCGAGCCACCGGCCAGGGGCGCGCCCTTCAAGGGGCCAGCAGCCGGGCCATGGGGTGAGCTCTACCCCGAGTCAACACCAGGGATCTCAGGCCCTGGGGCCAAGTCTGGCGCAGATCCGTGAGGCCGGCGTTCAGGCACAGGGCGCCCAGCTCCGAGGCATCCACCAGCAGCGGGCGCCCCAGCATTCGCCCCACCAGCCGCCCCAGCCAGAGGCCGCCCCGCCCGTAGGCAGCCTGCTCCACCAGCAGCACCAGGGCGCCGGGGCGAGAGGCGCCCACCAGCCGCCTCAGGTCGCCGAGGGGGTCCTCCCGCCGCGCCAAGGCATCCACCAGGACCAGGGCGTCGTAGCGCTCCAGGCCTCCAGGGGACGCCCGAAAGACCCTGCTCTACACCGGCTCGGTGTCCAGGCCAGCGCCTCCGTCCCCTGGCAGGCCACGCGTGACCGCGTGACCCGCTCGCGCCAGGGAGGCCGCCAGGCGGGCTCGGCCGACCACCAGGATGGTGGCCGAAGCCGGCCCAACAGCGGACCGGATGGCACCTGCCAGCGGCTTGTCGGCGACCATGGGGGGCACGCGCATGGAAGGACCTCCTGTGCAAAGTACAGTCTCTGGCGATCCCCTACCGTGCCACCAGTGGCTTGAGAACGGCCATGAGCACCTTGCTGCTGGCGGGCCTCACGAAGTCGGCCACCGGGCGTCCGCGAGCGTCCAGGATGATCACCCTGGGCACCCCCCGGATGGCTCCCAGGGGGCTCCCTCGCACCATGGAGGACTCCCCGAAGGCCACCGGAAAGTTGAAGCCGGCGGCGCGCACGAATGGTGCCACCAGCCGCCGATCCAGGTCGAGGCTGATGCCCAGCACCGCCACCTTCTCATTGCCCAAGGCAGCGCGCACGGGCTGCAGACGAGCCACCTGCACCTGGCAGACCACGCACCATGTGGCGAAAAACAGCACCACCAGCGGCTTTCCCCGAAAGCTGGAGAGGCTCACCGTGCCCCCCCCCAGCCGCTCCAGCTCCATGTCCACAGGCTTTTGCCGCACCGAGAGCCGCCCCGTGCGAGCGCCCGGGGAGGCGGCAGGGCAGCCGGGTCCAGGTGAGAGCAGCACACAAAGAAGCACGGGGCACAAGCAGGTTCGCACCATGGGGGCAGTCTAGCACAGCCCGAGTCGAGGGGCAGAGACCACGCCATGTGTCGCAAACATTGACAACGGCCGAGCCACTCCCCTATTCAGAGATTGGAGCTCGACCGCATGTTCGTGATCTACTCTCTCGGCGCCCTGTTGGGAGCAGTCCTTTGGGCGCTCCCCACGTCCAGCAATGGAGCGCCACAGGAAGAGCCCTTCGGCCGGCGGAATCCGCCCTGGGCCGCGCCCGTGGCCTCCTTCGGCCTGGTGGGCTTGACCCTGCACCTTTTGGGCAGACCCTGTCTCACGACCCTCGCACTCAGCCTGACCTTGGGCCCGGTCCTCGGGATCGCTGCGAGCTGGCTAGGTCAGCGCGCGCGGCCATGACGCACGGACCATCCAAGCCAGACGAGCACCACGAGCCACAAAAGCGACGGCAAGGCCCCGTTATTCCCGGTCCGACAGGAGCACCCCGAGTCCGGCGTGGTGC
>JAJRWW010000136.1 GCA_024276595.1 Myxococcota bacterium | reverse complement strand
TACTGGCCCGGGGATGACGGATCGGCGCTCTCCGACAGGGATCTGAGCGCCACCATGTGCGGGCTGCTCGAAAGGCAGCTCGACGAGGTGGAGGCGCGCTCTGGCCGGGTGGTCGTGGTGACCCACATGCTCCCGGGCCGACCACTCATCCTGGCGGCAGAGGTCCCGGCAGAGGGCCTGGGGGGGGTGGCCCCGGGGAAACGACCTCCTGAGGAGAAGTTCCTCGACGCGTACCTCGGTGCTGAGGGCCTGGGGGACCTGCTGGCGCGGCGGACCTCGGTTGTGCGCGTGATCTGCGGCCATCTCCACCGCGCTGTCCAGTGGAGGATACCTGCTGGAGCCGGAGAGATTCCCTGCGAGATCTCCCCTGTGGGCTATCCCAGGGAGCTCGAGGGGAGCCTGGCGGAGCAGGTGGGCAGGCGCCTCCGGCTGGTGGAGGTGTGACGCGCCCTCGCTCTCTGGCCGAGGTCGGCAGCCCGGCACCTGCCCATTTCTTGGGCAGATCCTCGGCACCCGATTGAAACGAGAAAAATATGTTGTCTCCCTTTCGGTTCATGGTGATAATGAGCACTCGGGAATCGTGAGGAGACACCCATGACCAGGTTCGCCCGT
This sequence comes from Myxococcota bacterium, assembly GCA_024276595.1. Lineage (GTDB taxonomy): Bacteria > Myxococcota_A > Polyangia > HGW-17 > JAJRWW01 > JAJRWW01. The sequence goes on along the minus strand of JAJRWW010000136.1, from coordinate 12,007 downwards.
TGGATCGCCGCCGCCGCGGCAGCCACCCTCTTGGGGCTCGTGCCCTCCTCGGCTCGAGCACAGTACGCGCCCTTTGAGCGCAGCTTCGAGACAAACCTGCTCGAGCCCGCCATGGGTCTCAGCCAGGGGTTCATGCTGGAGACCGCGCGTGTTCCCAAGCACCTGGGGTGGGGCGCCGGCGCCTTCCTCGGCTACCAAAACAGCTCCATGTCGGTGTATCTGGTGGACGATCAGGACAACCTGGAGGAGAGCTACCCTCTGGTTGGTAGCCACATCACGGCGTACCTGTACGGCTTTTTGGGGGTCATTAATCGCTTGCAGCTCTCCCTGGGGCTGCCCATCTACTGGCAGAACCAGCTCTCGGGCTGGGACCGCCTCACGGACGACCTGGTCGCCGCGGGCGCCCTGCCCCCGGACCAGCAGTCCAGCATCGACGGGGTGGTGGTGGGAGATCTCCGGGTGCACGTCAAGGGGTACATCTACGGCATCCAGAACAAGATGCACAACCTGGCCGCCTCCCTGACCATCAAGCTCCCCATCTGGCACTGGGCCGGAGGGGACGAGGCCGACAAGTTCATGGGCGAGCGAAACGTGGTCCTGTGGCCGCGATTCATTTATGAGCTCCGCTTTAGGGGGCTCTCCGCCTCGGTGAACGTGGGCTTCTTGGCCCGGGTCCAAAAGACCACCTTCCTGTCCACAGAGGCGCGGCACGAGCTTACCTACGGCGTGGGTGGCTTTTACAAGGTTGCGACCTTTGGCGACTGGCACCTGGACGTGCTCGCCGAGCTCAACGGCCGGACAGGGTTGACAAATGAGCTGGACGCAAACCCCCTGGAGATCGACGCGGGGGTGAGGTTCGGCATGGCCGCTGGCCTGAGCCTGTGGCTGGGGGCGGGCGCAGGCCTCATCAAGGCGGTGGGGAGCCCCACCTTTAGGGTCTTTTTGGGCGTGCAGTTTGCCCCCGACTTCTCCGACGCGGACGGCGACGGGGTGCCCGACTTCAGGGACAAGTGCCCCAAGCAGAAGGAGGACAAGGACGGCTTCGAGGACCGCGACGGCTGTCCCGACGCGGACAACGACAAGGATGGGGTGCCGGACCTGAAGGACAAGTGCCCCGACAAGGCGGAGGACTTCGACAGGTACAAGGACGCGGACGGCTGCCCCGACCTGGACAACGACGGCGACGGGGTGCCCGACAAGCGGGACAACTGCCCCCTCAACAAGGGCCCAGCCAAGACCAAGGGCTGCCCGGCAAACATGCTGGACGAGGACGGCGACGGCATCCCGGACAACAAGGACAAGTGCCCGGCCAAGGCCGAGGACAAGGACGGCTTCCAGGACGCGGACGGCTGCCCCGACCTGGACAACGACGGCGACGGCATCCCGGACGAGCACGACAAGTGCAAGAACGACCCCGAGGACAAGGACGGCTTCCAGGACGCGGACGGCTGCGCCGACCCGGACGACGACGGCGACGGAGTGTGTGACGACAACCCCACTATCCAGAAGAATATCAAGCGCTACCGTCACATCTGCCACGGCGCGGACAAGTGCCCCAAGCAGATGGAGGAGATCAACGGCGTGGACGATCTGGATGGCTGCAAGGACTCTGGCAAGGCGGCGGTGAGGCTCTCCCTCAAGGCGGGCCCCGGCTACAAGGGGCGCTTCATCCTGGCGAGCCGGTTCAAGTTTGCCGACAAGTACGGCGCCACCCTCTCGGAGAGCAACAAGGCGGTGCTGCGGCAGCTCGCGCATATTCTGCGCATGGCCGCCGCCCGGAAGGCCATCCGGCAGGTGGCGATCATGGCGTTCACTGATCGCACGAGGTCCAACGACCAGGCCATCGCCGTCACCAAGGCCCAGGCCGAGGCCATCGTGCGCTTCCTCGTGTCTCTGGGCACCAAGAGGAGCCGCCTGGTGGCGGTGCCCGCGGGGAACACGAACCCGGTCTGCAGCAAGCGCTACCGCTCCCGGCGCAGGAGGCGGCGGTGCAACCGCAAGAACCGTCGCGTGAGCTTCTTCATCATCAAGATGGGGAGCTAGGGGCTCGCGAAGGAGTGGCTTCTGTTTTTGGCCACCAGGCCATGACCGGTGTCATCCGGTCGAGCAGACGTTGACCAGACCTCGATGCGAGGGGATGACAAACGCTGCCCGGCGGGGTATGTAGTCGGCGGACACCTGACCAGGAGCGCGGCTGGCATGTGCGGCATCTTCGGGGTTTTCGGCCACCCAGAGGCTTCCAACATCACCTACCTGGGGCTGCACAGCCTCCAGCACAGGGGTCAGGAGTCCACGGGCATCGTCTGCGGCAATGGGCGTCAGCTCATCGCCTCGCGGCACATGGGGCACGTGGCGGACGTGTACACGTCCGAGGTGCTGGCTCCCCTCAAGGGGGCAAACGCCATAGGGCACGTGCGCTACTCCACCGCAGGGGCGTCCCACATCAAGAACGCACAGCCCTTTGCGGTGGAGTATGCCCACGGCACCGTTGCCATCGCCCACAACGGCAACCTGGTCAACGCCCTCCACCTGCGGGCGGAGCTGGAGCGGGACGGATCCATCTTCCAGTCCTCCATGGACACGGAGGTGATCGTGCACCTGATGGCGCGCAGTGGTGCGCCCACTCTGGCCGAGAGGCTGGCTGACGCCCTGGACAAGGTCCAGGGGGCCTACTCCCTGGTGGTGCTCAGCGAGGGGCAGCTCATTGCCGTGAGGGACCCAATGGGCATTCGCCCGCTGGTCATGGGGCGCTCCCGGGGCGCCTATGTGTTCGCCTCCGAGAGCTGCGCCTTCGACCTTATCGAGGCCGAGCTCATCCGGGACGTGGCGCCGGGGGAGATGATCGTGGTTGACCAGGGCGGCATGCACTGCAGCCGGCCCTTCCACGAGCGGGAATGTCGTCACTGCGTGTTCGAGTACATCTACTTCGCGCGCCCCGACTCCATCCTGGATGGCCCAGGGGTGACCGACTGCCGGGAGCGCATGGGGCGTCGCCTGGCGGTGGAGCACGGCGTGGATGCGGACGTGGTCATAGCAGTCCCCGACAGCGGTGTCACCGCCGCGATAGGCTACTCGGCCGAGTCGGGCATTCCCTTTCGCATGGGGCTCATCAGGAGTCACTACGTGGGCCGGACGTTCATCGAGCCACGCCAGTCGATCCGGCACTTCGGGGTGAAGCTGAAGCTCAACCCGGCGCGACCGGTGATCGACGGCAAGCGGGTGGTCGTTGTGGACGACTCCATCGTGCGCGGCACCACGTCTCGAAAGATAATCGGCATGATTCGCGCCGCAGGGGCGCGGGAGGTCCACATGCGTATAAGCTGCCCTCCCACCCGATCACCATGCTTTTACGGCATCGACACCCCCACCCGTCGGGAGCTCATCGCCTCCAGCCACACGGTGGAGGAGATCTGCCGTTACGTGGGCGCCGACACGCTGGGCTACCTGAGCAACGAGGGCATGCTGCAGGCGCTCGGATCCCACGACGGCAAGGCGGCCGCGCTCCATGGCTCCTGTGGGCAGCACGGCTACTGCGACGCCTGCTTCTCCGGCGACTACCCCATCCCCATCCCCGAGCCCCCCGCGTCCAGGCGCGGCAGCCTCGTGGGCTCCTGACGCCCTTTGGCCTGACGCCCTTTGGCCTGGCGCCCTTTGGGTAGAGCCGTGGAGAGCTTGCGGATCTGCGGCCTTGTCAGGATCTTGACAATCGACGGGCGGCAGCGCATGCTGCTGCCCTCTGGAGCGCGCCCCCGACGCCCTGGTTCCCCTGCGGACCGTGATCGTCGTGCAGGCCGCGCATCCGTGGCGAAAAACATGGGCAGGGGTCCCCCTTGCGGGATGCGCCGGGTCTAGGATCGTACACAGGAGAGCGCTTCAATGAGTATGCACAGGTACCGGGTTGTCATTGGCTTCGACCCCGAGAAGGAGTGTTACGTGGCCAGGGCGCCAGAGCTGGAGTCCTGCTCCGTGGAGGGAGAGACGGCAGAGGCCGCCCTCGCCGCTCTCGACGAGGAGGTCACCGCCCAGGTACAGAACATCCGGGATGCCGGGGGCCAGGTCCCCACGCCCCTGGTGGAGGAGGACTTCAGCGGCGAGGTGACCCTCAAGATATCCAAGTCCATGCACAGGGAGCTGGCCTGGCTGGCGCGGCTGGAGGAGCTTCCAGAGGAGCAGATCGCCGGCGAGCTGCTCACAGCGGCGCTCAGCCATCGGCTCTCCCAGCGGCCGCGGCGGAGCAGGCCCAACGCCCAGGGCGGCGAGCGGGGCGAGCGGGGCCAGAACAGGGGCCGCGGACGTGGCCGGCGAGATGGCGGGCAGCGCGGGCGGTACCACCAGATCATGGATGACAGGGCCAACTTCATCGAGTATGTGCGAGGTCTGGAGCAGGGCGGTGGCCGGCACGGGCCCCGCAAGCGGCGCTGAGCAGGGATGGCTTGCCGGGCGGGCCGGGGGGCGCGCTGGCCGCGGGGCGCGCTGGCCGCGGGGCGCGCGGGCCGCGGGGCCCCGAAGCGGTCCCCAGCCGACCGAGGTTGGCGTGTGACCGAGGCTCAGCTCGGGCGGTCGAGGCGCCGGAGGGCCTCCTCCATGGTCACGGGCAGATCCGCGGAGAAGCTCACCTCGTGATCGTCGCAGGGATGGGGTAGGCAGAGGCGGTGCGCGTGCAGGAGCGGCTCGCCGCCCCAGCCGGTGAGTGACCCTCCCCCGTACAATAGATCCTCGACCAGGGGGTGGCCGACAGAGGCCATGTGGGCGCGGACCTGGTGGCGACGTCCGGTTCGCGTGGTGACCTCCACCAGGGCTGCGCCCGGGTAGCGACGCCGCACCCGGTAGCTGGAGAGAGCGGGCTGGCCGGAGCCCACCCGCACCCGGCGCCTGGAGGGGAGCGACTCGATGGGCTCGTTTACCTCGCCATGGGTGGGGGGGCTGCCGCCCACGAGGGCCAGGTAGCCCTTCTCCACCCGGTGAGCGCGAAAGCTCCTGCGCAGGGCCTGGTATGCCTCTGGGGTGCGCGCCGCCAGCAGCAGGCCGCTGGTGAGCCGGTCCAGCCGGTGGCACAGGCCGCCCTCCCTGGCGGGGCCGCCCACCTCCAGGCACCTGGGATCTGCCCATGCCAGGTGGTTGGCCACCGTGGACTCCTCCTCGGGATCCAGGGGGTGGGTGGAGCGACCGGCGGGCTTGAGGAGCACTGTCAGGTGGTCGTCCTGGTGGACCATCTCGACGTCCCCAAGGCGCCTGGGCAGGGGCGGGGCGTCCACGGGGTGCGCTCTGGCCAGCAGCTCATCCGGGATGCAAAGGTCCACCAGGTCGCCCGAGTGCACCACAGCGGCCTTGGGCTGCCTCCTGCCGCGCAGGCGCACATCCCCCAAGGCGATGAGCATGGCAGCTCCGCGGCGGCCCACCTGGTCCAGCCGTCGGACCAGGAGCTGGTCCAGCCTGAGGCCATCCTCGGCGGGGGCTACCCGAAAGCGCCTGTTCATCGACCAGAGGTGGTGCGAGGTGTGGCCACGCCGCGCTCTGGCCGTCTCCCGCGAGGGGGCTTTGGGGCGCCGGCTCTGCCAGCGCCCTTGCCGGTCCGAGCTCGGCGAGGGCGATGGATCCGGCGGCGACTGGATCGGTGGCTGCGGGTGCGGCGACGGTGTCTCTGGCGGAGGTGCCTGCGACGGCGGTGGCGGCGACGGCGTCGAAACCTGCGAGTGTAGAGCACCAGGCGCTGCCCAGGCCTGAGCCTGGCGCCGCGATAGATCTTGTTGTACCTGGCGATGGCCCCCCTGGACACGCCGAAGCGGCGGGCCACCCGGCGCATGGTGTCTCCGCGCCGCACCCGATAGACTATGCGGCGCCTGTGGCGGCGGTCCGCGTGGGCCAGGTGAAAGCCCAGGGAGTTGACCGGCAGCACCTCGATGGAGCTCGGATCCAGCAGGTGCACGGATCTCGGAAATCGGTCAGGGGGGACGAAGGCTCTGAGCACCATCCCGGGCAGGAGCTTCGCCATGGGGGTGACGGCGTTCCATGCCACCAGGTCCTCCAGCTTCACCCCCAGAGCCCTTGCCACCGCCGGGAGCTCGTCTCCGGCCACCACGGGGTAGTAGATGGCTCTCATGCCCGGTCGCACGGTCTCGGGCACAACCGCCACGATCCTCCGGCGAATGGAGCGCCGAGCAGATCGGCGCCTGCGGTTTGCGGGGACCAGCAGCTTCACGCCCGGGCGAACCTCCCTGCGGCTGCGGATGTTGTTGATGCGTCGCAGCAGCCCCGGGGAGATCCCGTAGGCGGCGGCGATGGAGCGAATGGAGTCGCCGAAGCGGACCGTGTGCACGGAGAGCTTTTGGGCGCCTGCGCTGGCTCTGGCCATGTTGCGCTTGAAGGCCGTCATGGATCGGGGGGGCAGCCGCAGCTCATAGCGCTGGCCCGGGGGGATGCGGCCGCGCCGCAGCTCGGGGTTGAGCTCCTTGAGGGTCTTGAGAGGGACCTCTGCCAGCCTGGCCAGGCGCGACAGGCGGGCCCCCCCCGACACGGTCACGAGGCCGTACTCCCAGGGCGGAGCGATGTCTTTCGGCGTGATTCCAAAGCGCTCGAGGTTGTTGGCCACCACCGCGATGGCGAAGAACTTGGGGACGTAGCGCATGGTCTCGTAGGGGAGCCCGGCCTCGTACTCGCACAGGCGCCAGTAGTCGTTGGTGTTGTACTTCTTGATGGCGCGGGCCACGCCGTTGTAACCGGCATTGTAGGCGGCCAGGGCCAGCTCCCAGCTTCCGAAGCGGCTGTAGAGGTCCTCGAGGTAGTACATGGCCGCCTCTGTGGAGCGCTCGGGATTGAAGCGCTCGTCCACCCAAAAGCTCCGGGGGAGACCGTACGTGCGAGCACCAGAGGGGATGAACTGCCACAGCCCCGCCGCTCCGGCCCAGGACACGGTCGTGGGTCGGAAGCCGCTCTCGATCATGGCCACGTAGATCAGGTCCTGGGGGAGGTTGTGGCGGCGAAGGGCAGCCGAGATATGCGCCTTGTAGCGGTTCATGCGACCCAGCCAGCGGGCCAGCACGGCCCGAGCCACCCGGCTGGTGCGGTAGTAGGCCAGGTAGCGATACACCTGTGGCGAGAAGCGCACGTGCACGTCGGGGAGGCGGATGCCCCGTAGCCATGGGGGCAGGGGATAGCCCACCCCCGCACGGAGCAGCGGTCGGGGAGGAGGGGCTGGAGCGGCGGGGCGGGCGGCCCTGGGCCTCGCTCGTCCCTTGATCGCGGCCGAGGGGCGGAGGGTGGGCACATTGGGGCGGGCTCGCCGAGGGCTCACCAGGCGCACCCGCCCGGGCAGCGAGCTCCTGGCCTCCTGGAGCCGCTGCATGAGCAAGGCATTCCTGAAGGTGGAGAGGGAGACCCCACGGATGTGCGCGCGCATGCGGTAGCTCATGCGCAGGGGGTAGCTCCGGGTGAGGACCTTGAGGCCCCGGTTGCCCGAGGAGCGAGCCCGCGCTCTGGCGTCTGGGCCCGGGGCGAGCGTCACTGTGAGGAGCAGCGCCAGGGTCAACAGGTGGTGAGGTCTCTTGTGTGAATACATCTTGTCACAGTATCCTACATGTAGACGCTAGCAGGCCGCGACCGGCGAGGCAACTTTCTGCCGTGGGAGCGACTGCGCTTGTGCAATCGCTGGACGGCCAGGGGCCACGTGGTATAGTTGGTGCCACCTGACACAAGCGAGGTAGCGCCATGCCTGGCATCGGCGAGCTGATAATCATCCTGGTCATCATCCTGATTGTTTTTGGGGCTGGAAAGCTTCCCCAGATCGGCGACGCCCTGGGCAGATCCATTCGGAACTTCAAGCGCTCCTCCTCAGGGGATGACGAGGTGGAGGTGGGCCCCAAGGCCAGAGAGATCCCCACCGCCGACGCCGCCGAGCCCGAGGCCCCCTCGGCCAAGGAGGCCTCCACGGACGCCGCTGCCAGCGGCGACAGCACCCAGACGTCGGGCTGACCTCTGGCTCGGGACTGGCGCCTGTGTGGATCTACGGCGTCATCTCCCAGACCCGCTAGAGCAGGCGCCTCGCTGCCTGTCGCCTGACGGTGGGTAGAGCTGGATCCCGTGAGATCTCGCTCAGGTGCTTTCGGGTCATGAATGGGAGCAGGCGCAGCGCCAGCTCGTTGGGGACCCCCGGGTTGAGCACGATGGCGTGCTTGACCGGGTAGCGGGCGAGCCACCTGCTGCTGGCCATTATCTCGCGGATCACCTCGGGCTGGGCAGGGCGGCGCGCGGCCAGACCCACCACATCTCGCTCCACCAGCCGCGGGTTTCGCAGCAGCAGCCTGATCACCATGGGCTCGGGGTCCCTCAGGAGGTGGTCGATCGTCTCCCGGGGAGCCGCCCTGGCCAGGGACTTGCGCTCCCCGAGGGTCAGCTCCCGTCCGCCGGGCAGCCTGGGGCCTGGCGCGCCCAGGATCGTGCGGTGGCAGTGCCCGGGCAGGAGCAGGGTCGCAGCCTCCCCCAGGTGGCCCGTCTTGAGCTCCCGGTAGAGGGCGCTCAGCAGCTCGTACTCCAGCCGCTCCGAACGCAGCATCTCCTCCAGGCCTCCCAGGGCCAGCTCGAAGGGGGGGCCGCCCCTGCGGCCCTGTCGCACGATCACACCGATGACCGACGCGGCCAGGCAGATCTCCATCTCCACGAGGATCTCTGCCAGGGCTGCTCCGCGCATGGCCGGCTCTGCCAGGCCGCAAAGGCGTGTGGCTATCGAGGTGGCCAGCTCCAGGTCCTCGGGCGAATCACCCCTGGTGGGCCTGGTGGGCTCGGGCTTGGAGCGCTCTCGGGGGGGGAGCAGGTTGAGCGTGAGCCTCTCCCCGCCTCGCCGGTCCATCAGTCCAGCCTCTCCCCGCCTCGCCGGTCCATCAGTCCAGTATCCGCTCCGAGCGCTTCTTGTCGATGGAGACCTTGATCTTGTCGGTGCCGATCCGGTAGCGCTTCCCGCAAAAGAGCAGCACCTGGCAAGATTCACTCTGCCCCGGATTGATCTGCACGTTGTAGGCCTGGATCTTGGCCTTGATCTTGAGGGCCTTGTGGTAGCCCTCCCGGGTGACCGTGGCCAGGTCCTTTCGCAGCAGGTGCAGGCCGCAAGGAGCGTAGTTGGAGCACTTCGGCGTGCCCGAGGGGCCTATTATCTGGGCCTGGAGGTTGACGTTTCGAAAGCTGGCGCTGTCGGAGGTGTTGTTGATGCGAACCTGCACCTTTACGATCCACCTCATCCCCTTGCGCTCGAAAAGATCGTGCTTCAGGTCGCTGAGCTGCAGGTGACCCCAGGAGGGGGGCTTCTTTTCGTCCGGGTGGAGTCGGGCGTAGAGCAAAGAGCCCAGCAGGCCGAGGATGGCCAGCCCGCCGACGATGCCCACCGCCGCGATGATCTTTGCGGCCGGGCCCTTGCGCAGTGCGCGCTTCTCCTCCACCAGGAGCCCCTCCAGCTCCGAGAGGGACTCGTACTCCGGCGCCAGGGCGGTCATGGTGAAGGTGGTGGGCATGGAGAGGGGAGCGCTCGCAGAGGTTGCGGCGCCCGTGATCACCCCGTCCTCCTCCTCCAGGTCCAGGTCGATGTCGATCTCCTCCTCCGGCGCGGGGCCAGCCTGCACGGGGGCGGCCGGGACGGCGGCCTGGCCAGAGGCGACCGAGACGCCCTCTCTGGGCGTCATCGCCTCGAGCTGCTCCTGGGGAACGCCAGCGTCGTAGGGGGTGGGCGCCGGTGGCGGGAGGCTGGAGACCGCTGGGGCGGGCGTCTCCTGGGTCTCCGAGGCGGCCTCGGCCGCGGCGCTCGCCTGCTGCTTCAGCAGCGGCGATGGGCGCGCCGGAGGCGTCAGGTCGTCGTCCTCCCTGGGGCCGAAGTCCACGAGGGTGTCCGAGACGCTGTGAGCCGGGACCACGCCATCCCCCATGGTCGCGGTGTAGGCCGCCGCGGCCGCGAGCAGAGAGTCGTCCAGGACCACCGACGGCCCGCCCTGGCCCTGGGGGAGCAGGTGCTCCAGCTTTGGGGGGGGCTTGACGGCCATGCCGCTCTGCTCGGTGGCCTGGACCAGGTCGTCCATGTCCTCGATCTCGTCGGCCTCCATGCGGGCCAGCTCCTCCGGGGAGAGGGACTGGGCCAGCCCCTCCTCCGGGGCTCGACGCTTTCGCTTGGGGGCGGCGGCCGGGGACGGCTCACCCATGGTGCCGGAGGTCGCCGCGGCCGCCTGGGGCCTGGAGGACGTTCCTATGGCGCCGGAGGCGGCGGGGAGGTCGTTGCTGGCCTCTGGCTGGGTGGCCGGAGGTCGCCTCTTCTTGTCGGTGCCCGCCTTCATGATGAAGACGAAGCGGCACTTGGGACAACGGATCTTTACGCCCTTGCGAGTGATGCGCTCGTCGGGGACCATAAAGCGCGCCATGCAGGCTGGGCAGGGAAGGATCATGTAAGATAGCCTCTTGAGGGAACTGTATGAATTATGGTGATCGTCAAGGGGAAATCAAGGTTGCCGGTGTGCCAGCCACTACCTTTTTGGGCAGGAGGGAGCAGATGGGCCCAGGGGAGGTTGACGCCCGCTGGTGGGAGCGCATAGCCTGGATGGGTTTACAGGGACGTTGTCGGCATGGCGATGGATATTTCCAGTGTGCTTCGGTGCTTCACCGTGATCGCGGTGCTGCTGTCCATGGCAGGGTGCGGCCAGGCACAGGAGGGAGCCGCTCCGCGGGGCAGAGGTGCTGGGGGCGGGCAGCGGGTGGGTGGTGATCCCGGGCGCTCCTCTTCCGGGGCCGCTGCCGGCTCCCACGTCATTGTCTCTCCGAGGCCCGGCCGCGCTTCCTCTCGGGGGGACCATGCGGGAAGCCCGGCGCCCCTCTTTCGGGGGGGGCTCGGGAGACTGGGCATGTTTCCCGGGCCCGGGCCCCGTTCGGGGCTCTTGCGAGCCAGCTACTCCCAGCGCCTTGCTCACAGGGTGAGCGTGGGTGCGGTGAGCGACGGGAGGCGACTTTACCTGGTCTCCGACAGGGGCCTCGTGGTTGCTTCGAGGGTGACCGACGGCAGGATCCTCTGGACCCGGTCCACCCGGGCAGGGGCGCTCACGCCGCCAGGGCTTGCCGCGGGGCGTCTGTACATGGGGGATCGCACCGGACGTGTGTGGTGTCTGGACGCCGCCACCGGCGCTGTGGGATGGAGGCGCAATGTGGCCGGGGCCGTGCGGGCGCTGCTCCCCCAGGCCGACCGGGTGGTGGTGGGGACGCACGGGGGTCGCCTGGTGGCCCTGGCCGCCACCTCCGGGGGGGTCCTCTGGCAGCTCAGGGGGCGCCGTCCCTTCGTGGGCCTGGCTGGCAGCGCGGACGGATCTGTGGTTGTTGCCACCTCCTTCGACCGGAAGGTGAGGCTCCTGGATGCTGGCAGCGGCAAGGAGCGGTGGGCCGTGACCCTGCCCAACTCCAGCCGGGTGGCGCCAGTGGTCGCTGCGCGGGCGGTGTACGTGATGGGCGCATCCGGGAGGCTCACCAGGCTGGACCGCCACAGGGGCGAGAGGGTGTGGACCAGCGAGAACCTGGGCTTTGACTCCTACCCGCCAGCGGTGGCGGGAGGGCGGGTCTACGTGGCCGCTCGCAAGAGGTTGCTTTACTCCCTGGAGGCGGCGACCGGGGGGATCCACTGGGTAAAGCCCCTCTCTGGCGTGCCAGGCGCGCCTCCGGTGGTGGCCCGAGGGGCGATCTTCCTTGTGACCCGGGAGCCACGCCTGATCGCAATCCGCGCGGACACGGGGGGGCACTACCTGAGCCGAGCCCTGCCAGGGCGAGTCCTGGCAGAGCCCATTCCCGTGGGACGTGGGATGCTGCTGGTGGACTCCCGGGGGATCGCCACGCTCTACCGGGAAAAATGACTAGAACCGCGCCTGCACGTACAACATGAAGCCCAGCTTGAAGGGCTTTTCGAAGGCCAGGCGAGCGGTGCCGTTGGCCTCGGTGATCAGGTTGGTGAAGTTGTTGTCGTACTGAAAGAGCACCATGGTGATGACGGACATCATCG
>JAJRWW010000135.1 GCA_024276595.1 Myxococcota bacterium | reverse complement strand
TCCTGGCAGCGGGCCGGTCGGGCCTCCGGGCCGTCTCTCGAGGAGGGTGAGCGCATCCGGCCGTGGCGAGAAGCAGCAAACTCGCCGCGGCCGGCCACCTGGTGGCTCGGAAGGTCATGGCCCTCGAGGCTCCTCGGCCTCGCTGCGCCGCCGCGCCCGCGTCGCCACCAGCCGGTCGGCGAGGAGGCGGCCCAGCCAGGCGGAGGCCACGATGACGGTGCCCACCACCACCATGAGCGGGCCGGCCGAGAGGTTCAGCAGGCCAGAGAGGAAGTAGCCCCCGCTGGCGAGGACGCCTCCCACGAGGCCGGAGGTGAGCAGGGCCGGGCCCATGCGCTGGTGAACCAACAGCGCCGTGGTGGCCGGCAAGACGGTGAGGGCGAAGACGGGCATGGCGCCCACGGCCCGGGTGCAGATGGCGATGGAGATGGCGATGAGCAGAAAGAGCACTCCGTTGGTGAGCCGCACGGGGAAGCGGCTAGCCCTGGCAGAGGTGGGGTCGAAGGAGACGAACACGAAGTCCTTGAAAAGCAGGGCGTAGAGGGCGAGGGTCATGGCCCCCACCACGTAGATCATGCGCTGCTGCTGCGGTGGGATGAAGATCACTGTGCCGAAGAGCAGCTCGGCGATCTCGTGGGCGCCCTTCTCCGCCATCTGGGAGAGGATGATGGACGCCGCGGAGGCGGCGATGAACACCACCCCCACCACTGACTCCTGGGTGGAGCGGCGCTGGCCCCTGGACAGGTCCGACAGGAGCAGAGCCACCAGGGCGGTGAGAAGCAGCGACATGAAGATGGGGCGGATGGGCTGGTGCTGGCTGTGGTGGGCTGCCCCGGTCACCTTGGGCAGGGCCTCGGGGCCCGACCGCGCCGAGGCTGGCGATGGGGAGTGGGAGCCTGCGTGGTGGGAGCCTGCGTGGTGGGAGCCTGCGAACGGGCGGGGGCGGGGTGGCTCCTTTGCAGCCCGCTTTTGAGCCCCCTGCCCGGCGCCGTCACCATCGAGGAAGCGCTGGATGTCCTCCTCGTCGCCGTCTGTCGGCTTGTGGTTGTCGAGCACCTCGTCGGGCACGGCCGCCGGCCTGTGAGCCGTGGGCATCTGAGCCGAGTGGGCTGTGAGGGCGCCCACGAAGAAGGCGAGGGCCAGTCCGGCACCAGAGACCTGCGACAGGGCCGCCGAGAGGAAGACCATGCGCCGCAGGACGACGAACAGACCCAGTGAGCCCAGGAGCACGCCCACCATGATGTTGGCCAGAAAGGAGTCCAGGTACAGCTCGCCAAACCGGTCCAGGAACTCCCCAGCGTGGCTCACATCCAGGATGGTGGCAGGGGAAAGAGCCCCGAGGCAGCTTGTGACCACGAGGTCAATCATGGGTTTCTCCCCCGTTCTGGCGACCGCCATCCTCGGGGGCGAGCACCTGGGCTGCCTCGGATCGTGAGGGCAAGGTGGCCAGCTCGCCGCTGGCAGCTCGGAAGGTCTGCTCATCCGAGTCGCCGTTCAGGATCTCCCGGGGTGTGCCCACCCGAACTCGCTGCCGCTCGCGGTCCAGCAGGATCACCTGCTCGGCGTGCTTGCGCACGGCGCCCAGGGAGTGGCTGACCATGAGCACGGCGATGCCGTGCTCCTTGGCCAGGCCGTCTATGAGGTCCAGCACCTCCCGCTCCGCGTCCACGTCCATGGCGGCGGTGGGCTCGTCCAGGAGCATCACCACAGGGTGGCTGGCGGTGGCCCTGGCGATGAGCACCCGCTGCTGCTCCCCGCCCGAGAGCTGGCGGAAGGGAGCGTTGGCCAGCCTCCGCATGCCTGTCCGCTGCAGGGCCTCCAGGGCGATCCTGCGGTGGCGCCAGCCAAAGGGCCGACCAAAGCCCAGCCGGGGCACTAGGCCCATCATGGCCACGTTCAGGGCGGTCACCGGGAAGACGTCGTCCAGGGTGTCACGCTGCACCACGTAGCTCACCCCGCCCCTCTGCTCGGCGCCGCCCGCGAGGTGGCACTGGCCAGAGATGAGGGGCTGCAGGCCGGCGAGGCTCCGGAGCATGGTGGTCTTGCCCGCGCCGTTGGGCCCGATCACTCCCCAGAAGGAGCCCCGCTCCACCGCCAGGTCGATGGGGCCTAGCTGCCAGGAGCCGGGGTGCCCCACCACGGCGCGCTCCATTTGGATCACCTGCATGGATTACACCTTCAGACGGGAGCGCGGGCAAGTCAACCCGCGCTCTCATGGTCGCTCAGGGCCTGGCCTTTGCCAGGGCGGCTGCCACTCGGGCGGTGTTGTGCCGGAGGACCTGAAGATAGGACGTGGCCGACGGAAGCCCGCCAACCATGTGGGCCATGCGAATGTAGGGTAGGTGAAAGCGGCTGGCGACCCGCCTGGCCGCCGTGGAAGGGTAGTAGGTCTCGCTGACGATGATCTTGCGCCCCCTGGTGTTGGCAATGAGCCTGTGCAGCTTGGCCAGGTGAGCGGCCGATGGCTTGACGCCGGGCAGCCGCTCGATGGTGGCCAGGCGCCTGAGGCCCGCCCACTTGATGAAGTAGATCATGGACTGGTGGTAAGGGATGAGGTAGTACCCGCGGTAGGGGGCCAGGAGCCTCTTCAATCGCCGGGCCAGGCGAATGATCTTCAGGGCGTAGCGCTTGTAGTTTCGCTTGTAGGTTGCCCGGTGGGCCGGGTCCAGCTTGGCCAGGCGCTTGTAGGTGCCAAAGGCCAGGCGGACTCCGTTTCTGGGGTCCATCCAGTAGTGCGGGTTCCCGCCCGGGTGCAGGTCGCCCATGGAGCGGCTGATCTTGGTGGCGGGGACCTCCAGGATCTTCACCAGGGTGGAGCAGTCCAGATAGCCCCTGGCGCCCTTTACTACCTTGCTGTTTCTGGACCCGGTGAGCAGCCTGGGGAGCCACCCCACCTCCAGCTCCAGCCCCACGAGCATGAGCAGGTCGGCCCGGCGCAGGGCGAGGGCGAAGCTGGGCTTGGGGTCCACGAAGTGGGGATCCTGGTACCCCTTCCCCAGGCTCCGGGTGGTGACCAGGCTGCCGCCCACGTTGGAGGCGATGTCGCACAGGTCCGGGATGGTGCACACAACGCGCACCTTGGCCTTTGCCACGGTTGGGGTCAAAAGAGGGGCACCCATGGTGGCCACCGCGAGCGTGACCAGGAGCGCTCGACAGGGGGCTGATGGTTGATATGTCATGGTTCTTTCTCCAACTAGTAGGGGTGAGCCCCGTGGGTTCCGATGTTGCCCTGGAGCTGCAGGATGACCTCGTGGGAGAGCCTGAAGGCTCCCGGCTGTGCGTGGTCGTCCAGCCGCCTGGTCCAGTTGTTGTTGTACTGCAACCGGATCTGGCTAAAGTGGGTGAACGCAAAGGTGACCGCCACCGAGCCGCGGTGCTGGTCGTCCACGGGAAGAGGGAGCTCGGGGTTGGGAGACTCCTCGGCAAAGCCGAAGGCCAGCAGCGCCGAGCTGTCGCCGATCTGCACCATGTCGTAGCGCAGCGCCAGCCACCATCGCTTGGAGAGCCGGAAGGAGGCCAGGGCGTAGAGCCCCCAGTCGAAGAGGAGATCCTGGGGCACCTGGGTGAGCCTTCCGTAGCCCTCCACAGTGAGCTGGATGTCCGAGTAGGGGCGCCGCAGGTTGCGGATCTTCAGGTAGATGTCCGCTCCGAGCAGGTGGGTCATGTTCAGGTCGTAGCCGCCGCTGTTGTTGGGGCCCAGCCCGTAGGAGAGCCCGAAGGAGAGCCCGGTGTTGGCCGACAGCTCGAAGAACTGAGCCAGGTGGAGAACGTAGGCCAAGTGGCCAGGGTGCCTTATGTGGAAGGACTCGGCCCTGTCGCCCTCGCCCAGGAAGCTGCCGCCCGCGGTGGGAGACATGAGCGCGAGGGAGAGCACGGCGTACCAGGGCAGGGGCATCATCCAGCTAACCTCCCCTGCCAGCCCCCCCAGGCCCTCCCCTCCAAGCAGGCGGGTCACCGGGACCATGGAGTCCGCAAAGGACCAGGTGTGCAGGTGCGCCTGGTTGAAGCGGCCAAAGCGAGCAAACATCTGCCCCAGCCTGAGCTGTAGACCGGCGGGCAGGCCCAGGGTGGTGAAGTACCCCTCCTCGATGTGCAGCCCGTGGGGAGAGATGGAGAGGAACACGTCCATCCGGAAGTAGGGGTCCACCGCGGACTGGAGGGCCAGCTCGATCTCCTGTAGATGGAGCCCTGTCTTGCCCGGGTCGTGGCCCCCCTGGGGGACAATGTTACCCTTGCCCTCGAGCTGGTGGTCGTAGTAGTAGGCGCCGGCAAAGCAGCCGATGGCGCTAATATCGGGGTTTAGGGACTGGATGAACCGGAGCACCCGCCCGCCGGTGGAGGAGGGCTGCGTCTTGGGGACCTTGCTGCTGCTGTCGTCCGCCTCCTTCTCGATCTGGCGCAGCAGCTCCTCGTCCGACACCTCGGCGCTCTCGCCGGACCCTGGCCGGGCGGCCCGGGGGGCGGCCCCCCTGGTGGGCGCTGGCGGAGCGGCCTTGGCCGGGGGCTGAGGTGGGGGGGTAGGGCTGTTTCGTTTCGGCTGTCTCTTCTGTGGTCTGACCTGAGCCGGTGGTCGTCTTGGGTGAGCGACTCGGGCCGCGGCGGGTGGTCGTCTTGGGTGAGCGGCTCGGGCCGCGGCGGGCGAGCCAGCGGTCTGGGCCAGGGCCGTGTGGTTGTCACCGGCCAGCGCCACCGTGGCCACCAGCCACAGGGGCACGGTGAGGCGATGCACCTGGTGCGTCATTCTCTTCTCCTGTGCACGTGAAACGGGCGAAAGCGCCCGGTAAGATGCCGCGCGAGCGGGGGCGTGGGGCCCACTCGGTCACGGGGCAAGCTCTACTATGCAGAAGGAGAAGGAGGAGATGTCTTTGGGGCCACCAGCAGGGGATCCGGCCGCTCGGTCATGGGGAGCTGCTGCTCGGATGGGTCCCTGTGGCAGACGAGCTCGTTGGCCGGGGCGTCGAAGGCGACAACCAGGTCCGCGTGGTTGAACCTGACCTGGCACGCGGCGCAGTCCTGGTGGACCTGGCCCAGACCGTGGCCGTGCGCCTGCTCCCCATAGGGAGCAGCCAGCAGCGCGACCAGACCGACCAGCGCCAGGAGCCTTCTCATGATGGGATTCTTTTTGACACGTCGCCTGCAATTGTCAAGC
>JAJRWW010000134.1 GCA_024276595.1 Myxococcota bacterium | reverse complement strand
TATCCAGCTCGCAGGTGAAGAGCTCATGAAGAAAGGCGATGACATGCACAGGAGCGGTTCCGAACTACTGTGGTCTCGCAGGCCCGGCGCCTGCGCCCGACCGCCCACGGCAAAGGACCTGGCCGAGGCGCTGAGCAACGCCGCTGCCTTCAGAGACGCATTGAAGGAGTCGCTGCCCCTGGCCCGCGCGGAGGAGCAGGGCCGGGAGCGGCGCCAGGATCGCCGCCTCCCCCTGCGCCTCCCGGTGATCTTCTCGGGGGATGAGCTGGTTGGCTTCGGTGTCACCAGGGACGTCTCCCTCGGTGGAATGTTCATCGAGACCGACACCCCGGCCGCCTTTGGCGAGCGAGTCACCGTCAAGTTTCGCGCCGCCGGGCTGGAGGAGTCTCTCTCGGCGCCGGCTGTGGTTCGCTGGGTGGAGCCCGGCAAGGGGATGGGCGTGCAGCTCGGCTCGGTGAGGCCCATAGTAATCTGGGCGCTGCAGCAGGAGCTCAAGGTGTTTTTGCAGCCTTGAGTCTCGGCACAGGCATCGTTGCTGGCGGGTGTCCTGTCTTTGGTCACCTGGCGAGACAGTGCGCCTCGAGGTGGGTGCGGGGGATGGGAAAGGGAGGGCTTGCCCAGGGCCGAAAGCTGGTCAGGCCTGGCTCTCGGGGTAGAGCCGCTGGCTCCTCACCAGGATCTCGTAGCGCTTGCCCCCGCGGTGAATGATGCGTGTGCTGCCGATCTTCAGCCTCCGCTTGACCATTGATGTGGCCTGGCATCGCTTCTTGAACCAGGCCTCCAGGGTGACCTCCTGGTCTGAGCCTCCCAGGTCCACGTTGATGATCTTGCAGAGGTCATCCACCTCCATGTCGCCGTGGATCAGGTATCGTCCTGGGCTCACCTCCCGCAGGGGATCCATCTCGTCCTCGTCCATCTCGTCCTGGATCTCGCCCACGATCTCCTCCAGGATGTCCTCCATGGTGACTATCCCGATCACCTGCCCATGTGCGTCCTCCACCGCGGCCATGTGCTGTCCCTGGATCTGCATGTCCCGCAGCAGCTCGTCTGCCTCCAGGCTGGCCGACACCCTCATGAGGGGGCGCACGTGGCGACGCCAGTTCTCGGGGGCGCTCTCCCAGTGCACCAGCAGGTCCTTGACCAGGAGCATCCCGGCCATGTCATCCAACGTCTCCCGGTATACGGGGTAGCGGGTGTTCGTGGTGCGGGCGATGGTGCCCAGGACCTTCTTGTAGCTGGCGGTCTCCCGGATGGCCTCAACCTCGTCCAGGGGGATCATGATGTCCTGGATCTTGGTGTCCTTGAGCTTGAGCACCTCCCGGGTCATGCGGGTCTCGGAGGGCTCCAGCTCCCCGTCCCTGGCGCCGATGCGGATGGCCGTCAAGAGCTCCTTGCGCGACAGCCCGCGGCTGGCGTCCTTTTGGGGACCCAGGATGGAGCGCAGAAGCACGTCAGTTATCAATGTCACCACCCAGGTGAGGGGGCGCACCAGGTAGCCTGCCATCTGCACCGGTCCAGAGAGCCGGGCCGCGTAGCGTTCGGGCGCGGAGGCCGCGAGGGTCTTGGGGGTTATCTCGGCGAACACCAGCAGCAGCAGCGTCATGACCACCGTGGCCCAGAGAGGGCCCATGACCACCGTGGCCATGGCCGCCGCCATGACGTTGACGAGGTTGTTTCCCACCAGGATCGTGGCCAGCACCGTGCCGGGCTCCTGGATCATGTGCAGCGCGCGGAGGGCCCCGCGGTCTCCGCTGTCTGCGAGGTGAGTGAGCTTCACCCGGCCGCTGCCGATGAGGGCCGTCTCCGAGCTGGAAAAAAAAGCGGACAGGGCGATGAGCACACCAAGGGCTAGCGTTGCGAAGATCCAGATGGTTTCCATGGGGTGTCTGGTCTGCCTCCCGAGCTGGGTACCTGGGCAATAGTAGTATTGTAATCGCGGGAGTGCCAGCCAAAGTTGTCTCCCCGAGCTCCCTGGCTCCCGGAGCCCCAAGCCCCGGCCTTGACACCCCGCTCCGGGCGCGCTTTGCTGTCTGGAGGGTGCCCTCCTTGGGAGCGCTGGTTGAAGGGTCTCATTTTCTCATGAGTCGAAGAGCTCGCACGACAGGCCTTGTTTTGGCGCTGGCCATGCTGGTCGCGGTGGGCCTGGGCTGGCGTCTGATGGGCGGCTCCTCCGGTGGGGGGAGCACCCAGGTCCGGCAAAAGGGGGAGACCAGGGCGGATCGCTGGCGGCGGGCGGCGGCCCAGCGAGCCCGACTGCGCCAGCGCTTGCTCAGGGCCCACGGTGCTCCGGGACAGGTCCGCCTGCTCCAGGGGAGGGTCACCTCCACCAACGGAGACCCCGTGGTGGCGGCGGTGGTGCGCGTGCTCCTCCCGGGTGGCGTGCAGCTCAAGGCTCGCTCTGGAGCGGACGGGAGGTACGCCCTCGTCGGTGTGCCTACCTTGGCTCCGCGCATGGAGGTCTGGGCCCGCGGATACGAGACGCGGGTCTTTTCGCCCCTGAAGCTGCCCGCCGGGCCGCGAGCGCGGTTCGACGTGGTGCTGCGGCCGGTGGCAGGGGTTCACGGGCTGGTCCTGGTGGGCAGGGAGCCGGTGCCGGACGCCATCGTCATGCTGCGCAGGACGGGTGAGCGCCGGGTCCTGGGCCGCGCGCGGACCGACCTCGGTGGGCGCTTTGCCCTGCCCCTGGATGATGGCGCCGCGGGCTCTTACGTGATCTCCGCCTTCCATCCCCAGCACGGGAAGGTGGAGAAGACCATCTCCGGGCCTGTGGAGGTGACCCTCGAGCTCCCTGGGGGGGGATACGTGGAGGGCACCGTGGTGGATGATCGCGGGCTCGGGGTGCGGAGCTTCTCCCTCAGCTCCTCCTCCATGGCTCGGGTGGGCCGGGGCCCTGTGACGCGATCCTTCTCCGGCTCGAATGGACACTTTCGCCTGGGGCCCCTGGCCCCGGGCCGCCAGGTGCTGTACGTCATCGCACCGGGCTACCAGCCCAGCCGCTCGCGGGTTGTTCAGGTCACCTCCGGGCAGACCTTGCGCGGGGTGGAGATCAGGGTCGCCAGGTCCGGTGAGCTGACCGGCCTGGTCACGGACGCGGACACGGGGCTGCCCGTTGCGAGGGCCCTTGTGTCTCCGGCGGAGTGGGGCTCCCGTACCCTGGGCAGATCGGCCGGGGTGTTTACAGACGCCCATGGCCGCTATCGTCTCCGCACGGTGCCGGACTCGCGCACCAGCTTGCGAGTCGTTGCTCGGGGCTACCAGCCGCTGCTGGCAGGTGGTGTGGAGTGTGGTGGGGGTGAGCGCTGCACTCGTAACTTTGAGCTGACCCCCGTGCCCCAGGGGGAGCGCCCCGGGGGACAGCTCACCGGGGTGGGGGCAGTGCTTCGCAAGGCGCCCGAGGGTGTGCGTATCCAGAAGCTCCTGGCGGGCGGGCCCGCGGATGGGCTTCTGCAGGAGGGGGACCTCGTGGTCATGGTGGGTGACCTGGACGCATCCACCGCCGGCCTGAAGGAGGTGGCTCAGGCCATCCGGGGGGAGGTCGGCACCGACGTCGTGCTCTGGGTGCGGCGCGCAGGGGAGAGCGAGCCCCGGAGGATCGTCATCACCAGGGAGCGTGTGAGCCTCCCAGGTGGTCACCACCGGAGACGCTGATGGACTACTGCCTGCTCGCCTCGGGCTCCAACGGCAACGCCTGCTTCGTGCGCGCGGGGGAGACCAGGCTCCTGGTGGACCTGGGCATAGGTCCCAGGGTCCTCAAGTGGCGCCTGGACCCTCTGGGGGTGGCGCGCGAGTCCATTACGGATGTGCTGCTCACACACGAGCAC
>JAJRWW010000006.1 GCA_024276595.1 Myxococcota bacterium | reverse complement strand
TCCCGGGATCCGGGTCCGCGATCCACAGACCCTTCCATTGACAGATCCGCAGTGGTCGCCTAACCTTCGCCCATTCGGGAGGCACAGATGCGCTACGCAATCGCACGGTTTTACCTCATCGCTCCGATGCTCCTGCTGGGCATGGGGCCGACGCTCCTGTCATGCGCGGCCAAGAAGCAGTCCTACACCGTCCCCTCGGTGACAAAGGACATCGAGCGCGGAATGCGCAAGACGCGCAAGCTCAAGGCGCAGGGCGACCTCAAGAAGGCCTCTGAGCTGCTGCTCGCCCTCACCCGGCGAGTGCTCAAGGAGTTCCCGCCGGCCACCCTCACCCAGGAGCCCGTCAAGAAGCTGCTCGGCCTGCTGGAGTGGATGGCCAACATGTGCCTCGACCGCAGCCTGGAGCTGAAGAACGAGTCCGTGTCCGCTGCCGAAGACAGCCTCTCGCGCAAGTTCCTCGCCTGGTCCAATGAGCACAGGGGCAACATGTCGAAGCTGCGCGCCCTGATCCCCCGGCTCAAGAAGGCCGCCGTGGCCGCTCGCCGGGCGGCCCCCATGGGCCCTGCCGCTGCGCCTGGACCCAAGGCTCGCCCGCGTCCGGCCGGCGCCATGCAGCCCGCCCCGGACGAGCCCCGCCTCCCCTCTGGTGAGCCCGGCGCCGAGCCACAGTAAACGGACCGTGCGCCTGCCATGCCACCGGGTCCCCGGGCTCCGGATCTCCTGGCACCGGATCCCTGGCCATCTTGCCCGCGCAGCGGCGCCGCTCCTGGCGGTCGGAGCCTCGCTCCTGCTGCAACCCCCTCCCTTGCGAGCCCAAACACCTGCCCGGCGGCTGTGGCTCAGGGTCTACTCGGGCCCCAGGCTCAAGGAGGCCCGGCGGGTCAGGCTCATGCTCTCCCCCAAGGGCATGACCGGGGGAAGGCTGAGGCAGGCTTTCATCCGGCGCTCCCGGAGCCCCAGGGGCGCCACCCTCTACGATGTCCTCCTGGGCCCCTTTGAGTCCTCCATGGAGGCCACCGTGGTGGGTCTGTCTCTGCGAAAAGACAGGCGCTTTGCCAGGCAAGGGCTGGCCCTTCGGTCCCTGGCGGTGCTTCTGCCCACCAGCTTTCTACCGTTGCCACTGCACGTGGGAGCCGAGGAGCTGGAGCTGCTCAACCCGGGAAACAAAAAGCCCTTCCCTGCGCTGGCAGATCTGCTGGTCGCCCGGGCCTTCGGCTTCTCCCTCCCGGGCCACTCCCTCCCGGCCATGGAGACATCCACTGCCAGGCTCACCCCCTGGAGGCCCCTGCTGGTTCTGGGTGAGCGCACCGTCTGCAACGCCAAGTCCACCACCTGCCTCCGCTGGTTCGAGGTGCTACAGCCAGTGCTCATCCGCACGACCTGGGTGCCGGCCTACCAGCTCGTCCTTCACCGGCGGCTACGGCGCATGAAGCTGGCAGAGGGGGCGAGCTTCACCCGGGCCCGGGGTGCATTCTGGCCGGTGGGCCGCACCCGAGCGGGACGGATCTACCGGGCCATGTTCAGGAGGGGCCGGCTCCCTCCTCAGCTTCACACCCTCACCCTCCCAGACCGCATGAAGCCCCCTTTCAGGCTGGTGGTGGACCGGCACGGCCCCGGCATCTACAACGCCGAGGGCAAGGTGGTGCTCCGAGTCAAGCTCTACCCGTGGATCTACAAGCGGCCCGTGCTCTGGCGCCCACCCAAGGCCCTCCGCAAGGTCACCAGCCATGGACCCGTCCGCCCCATGGCCCATCGCCGCCCCATGGCCCATCGCCGCCCCATGGCCCATCGCCGCCCCATGGCCCATCGTCGCCCCATGGCCCATCGTCGCCCCATGGCCCATCGCCGCCCCATGGCCCATCGCCGCCCCATGGCCCATCGCCGCCCAATTGCTCCTCGACGACGCTCGACTCGCTGAGGCAACCCTCTGGACAGGTCGCCGGGCCGGCCCCCGACCCTGGAGATCACCTGCAGAGCTGCCTCTTCTTCCATGGGAGCCTCCGACCGCCGCACTTGTAGATCTTCTTCTGCTTGGCGCCCGGCACCAGCGCACCCGCAGAATGCGTGGCCGGAGCGCCGGCGTCCGCTCCGGGTGGAGGCTGAACGATAACCTGCTCCCGACACACCTTCCAGGAGAACTCCGCTGGCTGCCCGCACGCGGGGATCTTGCCCCGACCCCACCCGGATGCCAGCACGCAGCCGGTCTCCGACACCCTGCAAAATGCCCTGGTGGTAAAGCGCCTGGTCTCATGTCCATCGCAGTCGTAGTCGAAGCTGCCATCTCCCCGGTGGACCGCGTAGTAGTCCCGCTGGCGGGGGTGGACGCGGCGGTTCTTGTCGTAGCAGTCTCCGTCGTTGTCCACGAAGCCGGGTGGCGCCTTGCAGGCCTTGACCGGCTTGCTCCGGTCCCCGAAGCCGTCGCCGTCCGCGTCTCGGTAGAACACCCGCTTCTTTGCGCAACCAGAGGCGGTGTCCGCCGGTTCCGGGGCTGCCTCTCGGGCCCTGGCGAGAATCTTCTCGTCCCGCCGGGGTACAACCGGTCCGGTCCCGTCGCAGCCCAGCGGGCCACCCAGCCACAGGAGCGTGGCCAGAGCCACGTAGAAGCTGGACCCCATTGGGTGCGTCCGCATTGGCAGGCCTCGGCCGAGTCAGTTGAGGGTGAAGGCGTAGAAGCTGCCGAGGTTCGACAGCACGTACAGCGAGTCCCGCGTGATCAGCGAGGGACCGGAGATGCCCTCACCCGGGTTGAAGCGCTGGATGAGCCGCCCGCTGACCCGGTCCACGATCAACAGCCCACCCTCCGAGTAGGTCACGAAGACGGCCCTCCCCCGCACCTTGGGGCAGCAGGGGGTGCCAGCCGAGATGCGCTGACGCCAGCGCCGCCTTCCTTCGAGATCCAGCGCCACGAGACCGCCCTTGGCAGACGCAAAGAAGAGCTGGTCGCCCGCCACGGCCACCGTGGACGCGCCCTGCACCGGATAGTGCCAGCGCAGGGCTCCCCCGTCAGCGGTCAGGGCGTACAGGCCGCCCGAGAAGGACGATGCGTACAGCACCCCCTTGTGCAGCACCGGGGTCGAGTCCACGTCCACGTACTGGCTGGACTTTCCGGCAAGGCTGCGGGTCCAGCGGGCGTTGCCGCTGCGGGCGCTCAAGCAGACCACCATGCCGTCTGAGAAGCCGGCGTAGAGGTTGTCGCCAGACACGGCCAGGCCGCTATGGCCCGCCACGGTGAAGCCCTCCGGAGCCTCCCGATCATAGGACCAGCGCCACCGGCCCGTGCGGGCGTCCAGGGAGAACACCTGGTCTCGGTGGGTGGAAAAGTAGATCACCCCGTCGGAGTAGACAGCCCTTCGGAAGGGGATCCCCTTGGTGCGGTACTTCCAGCGCTGGGCGCCCGAGAGCAGGTCCACGCCGTTCATCGACCCGTCCGCAGAGCCCACGAACAGCATGCCCAGGTGGTCCACCACCAGGGGCTGAGCGCTGACCGCACCGCCCAGGTCCCGCAGCCAGATGGTCCTGCCGGTGTCCGCCCAAAAAGCGTGCAGCTTGCCAGCGCCGGTGCCCACGTAGATGCGCCGCCCTTTGTGGGAGGATGCCGCGCCAGAGAACTCCTCCGGGCGGTAGGTGAAGATCACGTGCTGGCGTAGCTTTCGCCACCAGCGAAGGCTCACAAAGGCGCGATCAGCCACGTCCTGACCAGTCAAGTGCTGACGGCGATAGGTGCCCCCCTCCAGGCTGTTGCACCCGACAGCGAGGCCCGCAATGAGGCTGGCGCCACCGAGCATCAGCAGGCCCCTGAGCAGGTGAGCTGAGCGGGCTCGCATCGGAGTCAGGGCCTCACAGGGCGCATGGCTGGCGCCGGGCGCATGGCTGGCGCCGGGCGCATGGCTGGCGCCGCGC